>JBGQCE010000287.1:0-5295 GCA_041495185.1 Bradyrhizobium sp. | reverse complement strand
AATCAGCTCTGGAGCGCCGGCGGCATCCAATACGCGCCGCCGATAAGGTGACGGCTTTAGCCGTCATTCCGGGATGGTCCGAAGGACCAGACCCGGAATCTCGAGATTCCGGGTTCGCGCTTCGCGCGCCCCGGAATGACGCCTGTTAATAACTCTTCATCCTCGCCAGCTGATCGGCGTGGAAATTGGTGTCGCCGAACAATTCCTGGCAAACCCGCGCGCGCTTCATGAAGAAACCGATGTCGAACTGGTCGGTCATGCCCATGCCACCGTGCATCTGCACGCCTTCCTGAACCGCCGATGTCGCAGTCGATCCCGCGCGCGCTTTCGCAACCGCCACCGCCGCACCGGCGTTTTCGAAATTGCCGTCCAGTGTCTGCAGCGCCTTTAATACCGCGGCGCGGGTGATCTCGATCTCGATATAGAGCTGCGCGGCGCGGTGCTGCAGCGCCTGGAATTCGCCGATCAGCTTGCCGAATTGCCTGCGCTCCTTGAGATAGCTGACGGTGCGGCCGAACACCTCCTCGCTGAGGCCGACCATTTCCGAGGCCACTGCACCTCGGCCGATATTGAGCACGCCTTCCAGCAGCGGATAGCCCCGATCGACCTCGCCGAGCACGCCGTCGGCGTTGACCTCGACATTGCTAAACTTGATCCGCGCCGCGTTGTGCGAATCGACCATCGCCGTGCGCTCGATCTCGATACCTTTTGTATTGGGATCGACCAGGAACAGCGTCAACCCGTCGCGCTCGCCGGCTGCGCCGGCCGTGCGGGCCGCCACGATCAGGAGACCCGCGGTGTGCCCGTCGACCACAAAGGCCTTGTCGCCCTGAAGCCTGAAACCGTTACCGGAACGCACCGCCTGCATGCTGGTTTGCAGCGGGCGATGCTTGGCGCCTTCGTCGATCGCAAGCGCCGCCAGCAGCGAACCATCCGATATCTTCGGCAGGTATTCGGATTTTTGCGCAGCGCTGCCGCCGCGTGACAGAGCCGAAGCCGCGAGCACGGCTGTAGAAAGAAACGGCGACGGCATCAGGGTTCGGCCGATTTCCTCCATCACCACGCCGGCTTCGACGCAACCAAGACCGCTGCCGCCGAAATTCTCCGGCACCAGCAACCCGGAAAATCCCATCTCGGCGAACGCCTTCCACAGATCGCGGGAAAATCCGGTGGCGTCCTTACTGTCGCGCAGCTGCCGCAGATGCGACACCGGCGCCTTGTCGCTGATGAGACCCCGCGCGCTGTCGCGCAGCATCGATTGTTCTTCGCTAAGGACGAGTGCCATTTGATAGTTCCGGTTTAGAAGGGTTTAGGATTGTCATTCCGGGGCGCGTCGAAGACGCGAACCCGGAACCTCGAGATTCCCCGATGTGCAATTGCACATCTGTGGTCTGGTCCTTCGGTCCATCCCGGAATGACAGGTCACGCCCCAGGCAAATCAAGGATGCGCTTGGCGACGATGCCGAGCATCACCTCGGAGGTGCCGCCCTCGATCGAGTTGGCCTTGGTGCGCAGCCAGGCGCGCGGACGGGCACCGCCTTTCGAGCGCTCGCTTTCCCATTCCAGCGCGTCGACGCCGCCCGCCGACATCAAGATCTCGTAGCGGCGCTTGTTCAGCTCGGTGCCGTAATATTTCATCGCCGAGGAAAATGCAGGATGCGATTGCCCTGCCTTCGCCAGATCGACCGCGCGTTCGGCAGCACACGCCAGCGCCGCCTCGTCGATCTCGAAGGTCGCGATCTGTCCGCGCAGCATTGGATCTTCAAGACGGCCCTGCTCATCGCTGCCGACCGAATCGGCGGCGACCTGGCCGAGCGGCCGGCCGACGCCGCGCTCGCCCATGCCGGAGATCATCGCGCGCTCGTGCTGCAGCAGATATTTCGCGACATCCCAGCCGCGATTGACGGTGCCGACCACATGGGCCTTCGGCACCCGGACATTGTCGAAGAAGGTCTCGCAGAACGGCGAGCGGCCGGAGATCAGGAGGATCGGCTTGGTCGAGACGCCCTTTGAGGCCATGTCGAACAGAATGAAGCTGATGCCGTCATGTTTCTTGGCGCCCGCATCGGTGCGCACCAGGCAGAAGATCCAGTCCGCGTAGTTGGCGTAAGAGGTCCAGATCTTCTGGCCGTTGATGATGAAATCATCGCCGTCGCTCTCGGCGCGGGTCTGCAGCGACGCGAGATCCGATCCGGCGTTCGGCTCGGAATAGCCTTGGCACCAGCGGATCAGCCCGGCCGCGATTTTGGGCAGATGTTCCTTCTTCTGCGCGTCGGTGCCGTATTTCAGCAGTGCAGGCCCGAGCATGGAAATGCCGAACGACACCAGCGGCTGACGCGCGCCGAGCGCCGCCATCTCCTGGCGCACGATTTTTGTCTGTTCCGGATCGAGGCCTCCGCCGCCGTATTCTTTCGGCCAATGCGGGACGGTCCAGCCCTTGTCGCGCATCCGTTCGAACCAGACGCGCTGCGGCTCGGATGAGAATTTCGTATTGCGGCCGCCCCAGAACGTATCGTCGTCCGAGGTCGTCGGCCGCCGCATCTCCGGCGGACAATTGGCCTCCAGCCAGGCGCGGGTTTCGCGGCGAAAATCTTCCAGATCGGACATGTGCGTTTCCATTTGGGATCGGGGCCGGACCGCCGGCCGGCAAGCATCGATTGTTGAATCGACCTTAGCCATCGCATGGCGGAATTCAATATATCTCTGGCGCATGCCTATGCGGCAGCGGCTGTGGTCATGATCCCCGATCCGGTGTATTCGCAAAGCCGATAGCGATTGAAAAACAAGAGGAAACCGACATGCGGCTGAAGTTGCTTTCGCCAGGCGAAATGAACGCGGACCAGAAACAAACCTACGACGAGTCGATCGCCGGCAAGCGTGGCTCCCCGCCCCCGCCGATGATGGCCTGGCTTAACAGCCCGGAGATGGCGCGGCACGCCACCCGTCTGGGCGGCTTCCTGCGGTTCGATACGGTGTTTCCGGCGAAGCTGTCGGAGATCGCAATCCTGGTCACCGCGCAGCACTGGACCTCACATTACGAGTGGTACGCCCACAAGCGGCTCGCGCTCAAAGCCGGCATGGATCCCAAGATCATCGAAGACATAAGGAATCGCCGCACGCCGCATTTCGACGACCCGAAGGGTCAGATAATCTACGACGTCTCCAAATCGCTGCACGAAGGCCACGGTGTCTCCAAGGCGCTGTACGACGAGGCGGTGAAGATGATCGGTGAGCGCGGGATAGTCGAGATCATCGGGCTGTGCGGCTATTACACGATCGTCTCGATGACGCTGAACACCTTCGAATTCGATCTGCCGGAAGGTGAAGTTTCCGATCTTGCGTAGCGAACGACCGTTACATAGATCGGGACTGAAGCGCGCCCCGTGCACATGGAGTGATCATGCCCGAAAGCGTAACGCCCATCGTCGCGGGAACGCGGATCGGGCATGTTCATCTCAAGGTGGCCGATCTCGATCGCGCGCTGGGATTTTATTGCGGCGTGCTCGGGTTTGAGCTGATGCAACGCCTGAGTTCCGGCGCGGCGTTCATTTCGGCCGGCGGCTATCACCACCACCTCGGTCTCAACACATGGGAAAGCAAAGGCGGCCAGCCCCCGCCGCCGGGAACGACGGGGCTGTTTCACACCGCGATCCTCTATCCGACCCGCTCCGCGCTGGCTGATGCGCTATATCGGGTGATGCGTGCGGGAATTCCTCTCGACGGCGCCAGCGATCACGGCGTCAGCGAAGCGCTTTATCTGCGCGATCCCGACGAGAACGGCGTCGAGCTGTATTGGGATCGGCCCAGGGAGCAATGGCCGCGCAAGCCGGACGGGACGCTCGCGATGTTCACGCACCGGCTCGACCTCGACGACCTGCTGCGCCAGCGCGAGGAGTAGAAATCGTAGCCCGGATGGAGCGAAGCGAAATCCGGGAATGACCTTGGCGCCGGCCCCGGATTTCGCTTCGCTCCATCCGGGCTACATGCGTTTCCGTCCGCGCACCATGATCAGGACGGCGGCGATGAGCTCCAGCCCAATGCAACCGTAAAACGGCAAAGCGTAGCTTCCGGATGCATCTCGCAACAGCCCAATGACTCCCGGACCGAACGCATAGGTGACCTGATTGATCGCCGTAATCAGGCTGATCAGCACGCCGAACGAGCGCGGGTCAAACTCGCGCTGCACGATCAGCGACGGCAGCGTGATCAGGTTGCCGACCGAGAATCCGAACAGCGCGCAGGCCGCGATCAGCACCATTTCGTTGCGCGAATTGATGATGATCACAAGCGCCACCGCCTGACTTGCGAACGAGATCGCTGAAGCCAGCCGCTGGTTGAGCCGATCGATCACGGTCGAGAACAGCACGCGTCCGGCCATTGCCATCGCCGTCAACAGCGCAACTGCAACCGCGGCGTGCTCCCGCCCGATCACCGGATCGAGGAACGCAATCAAATGGACGATGAATCCGACCTGCGCAAACAGCACCAGCGCGAACGCGATCGATACCGTCAGGAAGGCGACATCGCGGATTGCCTGCGCACGTATCCGCGGGGCGGACGGCGCTTCCGTGGCCGTCAATTGCGTTACGTCACCGCGGTTGGGCGGCCGCCCGACAAGGATCAGGATGACAGGGATCATCAGCACCAGCATTGCGACCGCGGCTGAGAGCATGGCGCCCTGAAATCCGAAACGCTGGATTGCGGCCACCAGCAGCGGCACGCCGACGATGCCGCCGAAACTTGCGCCATTCAGCGCGAGGCTGATCGCCATGCCGCGTTTTTTATCGAACCAGAGGCCGAGCGTATTGGTGATGACGCCGAGGCTGGTGCCGGCCCAGCCGAACGCCAGCACCGCATTGGCGGCATAGAGCTGCCAGGGTTCGGTGACCCGGCCGATCAGCACCGCGGCCCCGGCCATCGCGAACACGCCGGCCAGCAGGCAGTTGCGCGGGCCAATCGCCTTGATCGCTTCGCTGACGAAGGCGACCAGCAGCGCGCCGAACAGATAGAAGAACGTCGTGCCGCTCGAGATCAGCGAAGCCGGCCAGCCGCGCAGGCGATGCAGCTCGGCGACATAGACGCTCTGGCCATAGAAGCCGAGCCCCCAGCCGAAGGTCGCCACCAGGAAGCAGACTACGACGATCCGCCAGCCTTCGTAGCGGGCCGAGGTTTCGTCACTGGATTTTTGCGTGGAACCGTCCAATGCCTGTCTCGCTTTGATCCGTCATGGCCGGGCATAGCCGTCCGAAGGACGGCGTCGCTTCCGCTCGCCTATGCCCGGCCATCCACGTCTTT
>JBGQCE010000286.1:0-5307 GCA_041495185.1 Bradyrhizobium sp. | reverse complement strand
TCTGCCGCAAATCGGCGTTTTCAGCTTCCGGAACGGTGCTGGCGAGATAATCAGCGGCATCGGACAGACTGTCATCGATGCCTGCCTGCTTCATCTTGGCGTTGACGGGAATCCAGATCATCCCGCCCGACCACGCGGTCGTTCCACCGACAAATTCCGTCTTTTCGATCAGGAGAACGCTCAGTCCCTCTGCGGCGGCAACCGCGGCAGCCGTCATTCCACCGGCGCCGGCGCCAATGACGACCACATCGTAAGCGTCGGAAGCCGGCATGATGTTTTGGACCGCGCGGTTGAGAATGCAGCTGAAGTCAGACGATTTTTTCGTCGTCCGACGCCGGCGAGGTGATCACCAGAAACACCAGATCGACCAGACCCGAGTTCGAGATGGCATGCTCCACGCCCGGCGGCAGAAAGATAAAATCGTGCTTGCGCACGACATGGTTTTGGCCTGCGATCTCCATCAGCCCCTCGCCCTCGAGGACATGGTAGATCTGCTCCTGAACCCTGTGCTTGTGTCTCGCGACATGCGCCATCGGCTGATACATCGAAATCCGGTAGTCGAGATGACGCGTATCAGCGGTCTCCGGCATTACCAGGGGTTTCGACAACGCGCCGCCAAAGTGATTGGGAAATTCGCGCCAGGGCACCTCAGTGATATTGCGGATGAAGGCGCCGCTATTTTCTGAAGCCATTGTTGTTTCCTCTCCAAATACGTCACCAGCGCGGGAAGCGATGTTACCGGCCCTGCAGGAAGCCGACTGCTTCCCGTCCTGCTATTTTTCCAAAAACCAGAGCCCGGAGCACCGCAACGGCATTCGGTGCGGTGCCATAAAAATGTCCGGTGGTTTCTCCTGCGGCGTAAAGGCCGGGCATCGGCCCCTGTTCGCACAAGACTTCGGCTTTTTCGTTGGTCGCGAGCCCGCCAAATGTATAGGCGATGGCGCCGACCAGGGGGTATGCGAGAAAAGGCGGCTTTGCGATAGCTCGTGCCCAGTTCGATTTCGGCGGCTTCAAAGCGCCGGCCGTCGCCAACCCATCGCAGTGCGCCGCATCGAACCGCGCGGTGTCGCCGGTCGCCGCTGCATTAAATGTATCGACCGTCTCTCTCAAGTTATGGGAGGGAACGCCGATTTGCGCCGCAAGACCTTCGAGAGACTCGGCTTGATACGGCGGCACGTCCGACCTGATCGCGCGCGCGAAGCCCTCGATTTCGAACAGCCGGGAGTCGAGGATCGCATACGCAATACGCTTCGGTCTCGCAAAATGAATGTCACGGGCAAAAGCCTCCCAGGTCTCGTGCATGAGGCCACCGCCTTCGTCAAAGAAGCGACGCCCGTCCTGATCGACGACGATCCCGTAAGGGTACACCAGCACGACCGGCGCGGAGTGTTTGCTGCGCGGGTCGATTGGCTCGATGTGCATGCCGTTCCAGTCGCCCGAAATGCTGGCGCCCTGGTCGGTCGCCATGCGTATGCCGTCGCCGGTATCGAAACGCGTTCCCGGAGAGATCAGTTTGAGGGTCTCGGCACCCGACCCGAAATGCGCGCGTATCATCTCGGGATTACCCTGGAATCCTCCCGCGGCGAGAATGACGGCATCGGCATTGAGCGTTGTCGTGACACCGTCACCACACTGAACGACAACGCCGCTCACGCGATGACCCTCTGTCATGATCAGCTGTTTTGCAGGGGATTCGTAGAGAACCTTCACCCCTGCCCTTTTTGCGGCATTCGAGAGCTTTTCAACGACAACACTGCCACCCCCGACCGGCTGGATACGGGCGGGTCCGGCGCTGAGATAATAGATCGGAGTGATGAATTCGACGCCGTGGGTCTGAAGCCATCCAATCGTTGCGGTCGCATTCTCCGCCAGCGTCCGGAAATAGCAGGGATCGCCTAGTCCGCCGGAAGCCTCGAGCATGTCGTCAGCGAAACCGGGGTCGAGCCGATCCGGTGCATCCAGCCGCATATTCGAAGGAGACCAGCGGGTGTTTCCGCCGGCCTCGTCTTCGCGTGATTTCTCCAGCAACGTAATATCGATGGGCAAGCCGTGGCCGCGAGCCTGCTCGGCGGCCGACAAAGCTGCCGCGAGCCCGGCCGCTCCCTGTCCGACCACAACCAGCTTTCGAGAATCTCGCCTCATCAGGAAACCATGATTCAGACCTGACGATCAGGTTATCAACGCGCCCCCATCGATATAGACGATCGATCCCGTCGCAAAGCCGATGGTCATGAAGGCCAGGATCTGCCGCGCGATATCTTCGCCCACGCCGACGCGGCCAACGGGCAGACTGGCCGCCGTCTTGGCAAGCATATCGCGGCGCGCGGCTTCCGGCATCGCCGCGCGGATCGGCGTATCGATGATCCCGGGCGAGACCGCGTTGACGCGCACAGGCGCAAGTTCGAGCGCGAGGCTCCGCGCCAGCGATTCGATCGCGCCGTTGGCTGCGCCGACAATCGCCGAGTTTGGCCGCGGACGAATACTCAGGAAGCCGGACACCAGCGTGAGCGATCCACCGGGGCGGATTTCCGCCGATCGCGCCACGCGCCAGGCGCCCCAAAACTTGCTCTCCATCGTGGCGCGCACGTCTTCCATGGCGACGGTCTTGAAGGGACCTGAGCGGAGCTGGGCTGCGGTGACCACGACATGATCGACGGGGCCGCACGCGCGAAAGAGATTGACGACGCTTTCGTCGCTGGTGACATCGGCAGGTATCGCCTTGGCGCCCAGATTGCCCGCAACCGCATTCAGGCGCTCGGCGTTGCGGGAGGCGATGATGACCTCGGCGCCTTCATGCGTCGCGAGTTCGGCGGTCGAAAGACCGATACCGGAAGAGCCTCCGACGACAACGACTTTCTTGCCTGTGAGCATCATGCTGTTTTCCTCAATCCTTTAATTTTGGCGAAGAGAAAGCGCGATCCGCCGTGAGCGCCGATCAGGTCGGTTGGTATCGCGTCCCAATTCCCGGCTTGCTTTGCCCTAACCCCGGAAGCTCCCAGACGCCGGCGCCACTGGGGTTGATATCGGCGGCGATATCGACGTCGATCAGATAGGGCTTGTTGGCGGCGATACCTTTGCGAATGGCTTCGCCGAGATCGCCGGCGCGATCGACCCGCACGCCTTCGACGCCGCAGGAGCGCGCCATCGCGGCGAAATCGGGATTGTAACGCTCGCCGCTTCTGGGATCATGGAAGTCGGTGGCGAGTTCCCGGCCACCGAGGTAGCCGCGCTGCAGGCCGCGGATCGAGGCGTAAGCGTAGTTGTTCCAGACCACCCAGACCACCGGCAGATTATATTCGACCGCCGTTCCCAGCACATTGGCATGCATGAAGAACGCGCCGTCGCCGCACACCGACACGCAGGGACGGTCGGGTGCTGCGAATTTCGCACCCATCACGCCGGCAACGCCGAAACCCATCGGGCCAAAGCCCATCGAGCCGATCAGCGAGTCCGGCCGCTTCGGCTTGCAGAAGCTCAACAGCCAATTGTGGTGCACGCCGATGTCGCTGACCAGGATCGCATCCTCCGGCAGCGCCTTGTCGATCTCGGCTGCTGCGCGCTGCGGATTGATCGGCGTGGTGTCGTCGGAAAAACCGGGGGCGACGAACTTGTCCCATTCCTTGCGATAGGTGTCGATCTGCGCCAGCCATTTCTTGCGGGCATCGGCGCGTTTGGTGAGATCGGCGCGGCGGTCGAGTTCGGCATGAATCTGCCGCAGGAAAGTCCGCACATCGGCCATCAGACCGAGCGCCACCGGATAATTGCGGCCGATTTCATCCGGATCGATGTCGACGTGAATGAGTTTTGTGGGCGGAATGGAGAAGGAGTAACCAGGGATCCAGGAACTCGAGGTGCGGTCGTCAAACCGCATGCCCATCGCCAGCAGCACGTCGGCCTGACGCGTCGCATGATTGGCCTGGTAGTGGCCGGCGCGCGCGACCAGACCGAGCGCCAGCGGATGATTGCAGTCGATGGCGCCAAGGCCGCTGGCCGAGGCCGCGACCGGAATTTGCAAACGCTCGGCGAGCTTCAGCAACTCATCTGCGGCGCCGCCATAGCGCACGCCCTGGCCGACGATCATCACCGGCTGCTCGGCGCCGAGCAGCATATCGACCGCCTTGACGACACCTTCCGGATCGGCGCCGCAGCGGCTGGAAATATTGCCGTTCCAGGCGTGCGCGTTGGGCGCTTCCTCGGCGGCCGATTCCATAAATACGTCGAAGGGAACATCCAGCACCACCGGACCCGGACGGCCCGTGGTCATGGTCTTCCAGGCTTGCCGGACCGCAAGCGGCACCATCTCGCCACGCGTCGGCTGGAACACTTTCTTGCAATAGGATCTCACAGTGGAGGGAAAATCCGCCTGATAATGCCGGTACAATTCCTGAAACGCGCCGCGATTGAACTGGCTGGTCGGCACGTTGCCGGTCACCGCCAGAAACGGCACCGAGTCGAGAAACGCATTGCCGAGCGAGATCGGCAGGTTCGCCGAACCGGGCCCGCAGGAGGTGAAGGTGGCGGTAGGACGCCCCGACACACGGTAATAGACATCCGCCATGAAGCCGGCGACGCTTTCATGATGCACCGAAATCGTCTTGAGCTCGTCGGAGCGCTCATACAGCGCGTCGATGAACTGGATATTGCCGTGACCGCACAGGCCGAATACCTGCGGCACTTTTTCCTGGATCAGGTAATCCACGATGACCTGAGCACCATTGAGCGCATTGCGCGGTGACATCGGATATCTCTCCTGCTTGCTCAACGGCACACGTGACCGGCTCGGATTGGGTCGTCTCCGGCACCCCGCCCAGCGCGCGAAACCTATTTCTCATAATACTGTACGTCAATTGATATTGTGGTATGGAGAAGCTGTTCGACTGTTTGGTCCGCCTGATACAATCGGGACATGTCGCATGGAGGCTTAATCCTGTGAGACCGCGTACAAAGCAAAAGACCAATGAGAAGCCGGCCAGTCCGCGCAAGGCTGCCGTCGCGAAGGCCGCCGTCGCCAAGCTGGTGCAGCCTCCGCAGGGCGACATCGACGACGACGCCGACGATCGGCAACGGGTCGGCGTCCAGTCACTCGGCCGTGCGTTCGCGATTCTCGAGGAAGTCGCGCGTCACCGCGAAGGTATCGGGCTTGCGGAGCTGAGCAAACTGGTCGGCTTGCACAATTCCACCACGTTCCATCTTGCCAAGACGCTGGTGTCGCTGGGCTATCTGCGACAGGAGAAGGATTCCAAACGCTACCGCGTCG
This sequence comes from Bradyrhizobium sp., assembly GCA_041495185.1. Classification (GTDB taxonomy): domain Bacteria; phylum Pseudomonadota; class Alphaproteobacteria; order Rhizobiales; family Xanthobacteraceae; genus Bradyrhizobium. The sequence goes on along the minus strand of JBGQCE010000286.1, from coordinate 50 downwards.
GCCGGCCGCTGTTTGCACTGGCTGCGAGTGCGCTCGATGAAATCGAAATG
>JBGQCE010000285.1:0-5317 GCA_041495185.1 Bradyrhizobium sp. | reverse complement strand
TACAAGGATTTCATCTCCGACACGTTCCAGGGTTTTTTGGCGCCGGCAAAGACCGCGCCGGCCATTGTCGAACTGCTATCCGCCAAGTCGCTCGAAATTCTGAAACGGCCAAAGATTGCTGAGCAATTGCGCAACGATGGCTTCGAAGTCCTCGCCAGCGGCCCCGAAGGCATGCGAAAGCGCATCGACGACGAGGTGCCGAAATGGCGCGACATCGTTGCCAAGGCCGGCATCAAGCCGGTCTGATTCGGATCGGCGTTGCGGCTGACCGGTATCGCCGAGTACAGCATTCCAACAACAGAAACTTTCTGAGGAAACGCATATGGCCAGACGACTGATCGATATCTCCGTGCCGCTGCAAAATGACGTGCCGGCCGATCCGCCGGGAGGCCATCCCACGATTGTGTATATCGATCACCAGCAGGGCCTGCCGCGCATGCTGCAGTTTTTCGAAGGACTGAAGGCCGAGGATTTGCCGGACGGGCAGGGCTGGGCGGTCGAGCAGGTGCAACTCTCCACCCACAATGGCACCCATCTCGATGCGCCCTGGCACTTTCACCCCACAATGAACCGCGGCGAGCGCTCATGGACCATCGACGAAGTGCCGCTGGAATGGTGCCTGCAACCGGGCGTAAAGCTGGACTTCCGTCATTTGCCAGATGGCTATGTGGCGACGGCAAAAGACGTTGAGAACGAACTCAAGCGCATCGGTCACACGCTTTCGCCGCTGGAGATCGTCGTGGTCAATACCAGCGCCGGCGCCAAATACGGTAGGCCAGATTATGTCACTTCCGGCTGCGGCATGGGCTATGAGGCGACGATGTATCTGCTCGAGCGCGGCGTGCGGCTGACCGGCATCGACGGCTGGAGCTGGGATGCGCCGTTCGTCTACACCGCCAAAAAATATGCCGAGACCAGGGATGCCAGCCTGATCTGGGAAGGTCACAAGGCCGGGCGTCACATCGGCTACTGCCACATCGAAAAGCTGCACAACCTCGAGCAATTGCCGTCGACCGGTTTCACCGTGTCATGTTTCCCGGTCAAGATCGAACGCGCGTCCGCAGGCTGGACGCGAGCGGTGGCGATCATCGACGGGTGAAGCGCTGGCTGGTAGGCTGCTGCAGTCGTCGCTGCTACTTCTTCATTGCCATGATGAACGCCGCGATGTCCTGGGCGTCTTTGCGGCTTAGCGGCAAGTTCGGCATTGTTGCGTGCGGCAAGCGCAAAAAAGAGGCGATCATGTCTGAGGTGATCGTTTCCTTATTTGCGATGGATGCAAATGAAGACACTCCTTTGAATTTTACCGGAGCAGACCCGATCGCGTGACACCCCGAGCACCACCGCTCGGACAACCGCAGGCCATTTTCAACATTCTGCGCAAGAGTCGTTCCAATCCCTCCGAACAGGGTTAGCGCGACTGAGAGATACAAAACCTGCGGATACCGCTTCATGATCGGCGACCCTGGTCTGCCCCGCCTTCGCTATGATGTAGTGGAAGTCTCTGCCCGAGTTCGCGCGATGATGCCGGCGGTAATTTGCATGCTGGCGCCGATTCCCCAACCAAAACTGATCAGCAGCGCAATGCTCGGGCGCGCGACCTCGTCCAGAATAATGCCGGCGACGGACACAATCGCCGCCACCGCAGCGAGGAAAGTGCCGGCAGCGCTGAGCAGTTCTACCGCATCTGCCCTGGAACCTAATCCGTGCCGCAGAGGCAGGTGCATCCGGTGATCCGGAGGAGCAGGAGGCAGATCGATCCCGAGATAGAACCCGGCGGCTCCGTAAAGCATCATGGCCAGGACGGCGGCGGCTGAACCGATCAGATCGATATTGGCCCTTCCCACATGCGCGGCAACGAACAGCCCGCATGAGGCCCCCGCCAGGGCAAGCCCAATCCGCTCAAGGACATGCGCCCACTTGCTGATGGTGGAGCGGGTGTCCCAAGGGTCGGTGCGCTTGATCATTCAGTTTAAGCTAGCGAACATAACCGGCGAGTAATTGACAGAGATCAAGCCGGGCAGGGTCCGCTGCCGGGAAGGCAACGCAACGGCAAACTTGCTGCCCGGAGGCTCAACTTGCAGGCCTTGATGACGCGCTCTAGGCTTGGAGTATCTCCCTCGCTTGTTGACGAGCATCAAGGAGGACCGCCGGTTTCCGGCCAATATTTTATCTGGGCGGCGTTGACCGTCCTTCCAGCCGATCGGAGGACAATTGACCCACGCAGACATATCGTTCGTCGCCCGCCCAAATGCCGAATCCCGACCGGGACGTAACATCAAGGCACCGCGTTATCTCACCACGTATTACTGGTGGGCCTATGTGCATCCCAGGGCGGTGTGGTTCTTCGAGCGGCAGTGGCTGGTCAACTTCATTTTGTGGGGCAATTATGCCCGGTTGCGCAATGCGGCGACGACGGAATTAGGGGAGGTCCTTCCCGGCGCGACCTTGCAGATGGCATGCGTCTACGGTGATCTTACCAGCCGGTTAGTCGGTCGGGTGGCGGCCGGCGGCGGCAGACTGGATATCGTCGATGTCCTGCCGATTCAGCTGGAAAACCTGCGCAACAAGCTGCCATCCGGCGCGCCGGCGCGATTGCTGGCGATGGATTCTGCCGATCTCAACCTTCCGGACGCCAGCTACGATCAGGCACTGCTGTTTTTCCTCTTGCACGAGCAGCCCGGACTTCATCGCGAGAGAACACTGAGCGAAGTCTTCCGCGTGGTCAGACCGGGAGGCAAGATTGTGATTGTCGACTACGCGCTCCCGCGCTGGTGGCATCCGCTTCGCTATTTGTGGCGACCCTTGCTCGCCATGCTCGAGCCTTTCGCGCTGGATTTATGGCGCCACGAAATCGTCCATTGGCTGCCCGGAGCCGCGCGGGCCGGATGGCGCAAGCAGTCCTTCTTCGGCGGGCTTTATCAGAAAGTCGTCATCAGGCGCTGAGGATCCCCACATTAACGCCCTTGCCGCCAAATGCCGCCGCAAAGAGCTCCAATCCTGGACTTTAAGACCTTCCAGTTGATCCACCGCAATGTGTCGGTTGCCGCTTCTTGATGCAATCAAAGGTGAGGTTTCGGCTGGAGCAGAACATTTAGCAGCCGACGACAATTATACGCACGACGCCAGAGCGACTTGCTGATCTTCGATAAGGCAGGAGCGGTCAAATGAACGGCGCCCAATCACTGGTTCAAACGCTGGTCAATTGCGGCGTCGATACTTGTTTCGCCAACCCCGGCACCTCCGAAATGCATCTGGTGGCGGCCCTCGACACCGTAAAGGGGCTGCGGCCGGTGCTTTGCCTCTTCGAGGGCGTCGCAACCGGCGCCGCCGACGGTTATGGCCGCGTTGCAGGCAAACCCGCCGCGACACTTCTGCACCTCGGGCCGGGTCTCGCCAATGGGCTTTCCAATCTGCACAACGCCCGCCGTGCGGCGACGCCGATCATCAATATCGTCGGCGATCACGCCACCTATCATCTGCAATATGATGCGTTGCTGACATCAGATATCGCGGGCTTCGCTCGCCCGGTATCGAGTTGGGTCCACGAGACCAGGAACGCAAGACTCGTTGCAAGCGATGCCGCAAGGGCGTTGCAGGCGGCGCGCTCTGCGCCCGGCGGCATTGCCACCTTGATATTGTCGGCCGACGCCGCCTGGAATCCGGCCGAGCGCGCCGCGGAGCGGTTACCCGATATCGGGCCTGCGATCGTGAACGCGGGTATGATCGAAGACGTCGCCAAACTGATGTCCAGTGGCAAGAAAACGGCGATGTTACTGCGAGGCCGCGCCTTGATCGGCGACGGGCTGGAGGCGGCCGGGCGTATTCACGCCAAGACCGGAGTGCGGCTGCTATGCGACACCTTTGCACCGCATGCCGAGATGGGGGCCGGTCGCGTCCCCGTGGAGCGAATTCCGTATTTCGGCGAGCAGGTCACAGCGTTTCTCGCGGGAACGGAGCAACTGATCATGGTTGGCAGCAAGCCACCCGTGTCGTTCTTTGCTTATCCAAACAAACCCAGCTGGTGTGTGCCCGAAACGTGCGAACTGATTTACCTCGCCCATCCGCATGAGGACGGCGTTACCGCCTTGCAGAACCTGGCCGACGCCCTGGCAGCGCCGCAGCAGTCTTCGACACGCGTTCCGTTACAGCTGCCGGGCCTGCCAACGGGGTCGCTGAATTCGCTCAGCGTGGCCCAAATCATTGCGCAGTTGACGCCGGATCATGCGATCTATGCGGACGAATCCAACACCGCGAGCTTGCCGCTGTTGATGATGCTGGCGCGTGCGCGTCCACACACCCATTTGCCGCTGGCCGGTGGTTCCATTGGTCAGGGCCTGCCGCTCGCCGTGGGCGCGGCTCTGGCCGCTCCCGATCGCAAGGTGATCTGCCCGCATGGCGACGGCGGAGCCGCCTACACAATGCAGGCGCTATGGACCATGGCGCGCGAAAAGCTGGATGTGACCACAATTATCTACGCCAACCGGTCCTACGCCATACTCAACTATGAACTGCATCGGGTGGGCGTGACGGCGGTCGGAAAAAATGCGCGGTCAATGCTCGATTTGCATAATCCGGAAATGAACTGGATGCAGATCGCCAGCGGCCTGGGGGTAGAAGCCAATCGCGCGACCACGGCCGAAGAGTTCGCCGCTCAATACGAATCAGCGATGAAGCACAGGGGACCGCGCCTGATCGAAGCCATGATTTGAGGAGACCGGCCGTGGACACAATCGATGCGCTGCGGGCAATTGTTGGCGAGACGGGAGCGTTGAGCGCGGCCGATATCGCAACGCGACCGGCCGGCTTTCTGCGTCCGGACACCCTCAAGGCGTGGGCGCTTGTGCGCCCAAAGGACACTGGGGAGGTTTCGAAAGTAGTTCGCTGGTGCCATGACAACGGCATGCGGATCGTGACCCAGGGCGGTCTGACCGGTCTTGTTCATGGGGCTGATGCGTCGGCCGAAGAAGTGATCGTTTCGATGGAGCGAATGCGCGCCATCGAAGCGATCGACCCGGTTCAGCGTATTGCGGTGGTGCAGGCCGGGGTCACGCTGCAAGCGCTGCAGGAGGCGGTCGAGCAACACGGCCTAAGCTTTCCACTCGATCTCGGCGCACGAGGAACGGCGACCCTTGGCGGCAACGCCGCGACAAACGCCGGCGGCAATCGCGTGATCCGTTTTGGGATGATGCGCGACATGATCCTGGGTCTCGAAGTCGTATTGGCTGATGGCACCATCCTCTCGTCGATGAACCGCCTCATCAAGAATAACGCGGGCTATGACCTCAAGCAGGTATTCGTTGGGTCCGAGGGCACGCTC
>JBGQCE010000284.1:0-5321 GCA_041495185.1 Bradyrhizobium sp. | reverse complement strand
CGCCCGATCGAGACCAGACTCTCGCGCACCTTGGAGGTGAGATCGCCCTTGCGGCCGATCGCGATCAGGATATCGGAATAGCGCTTGGTGTGGCCGGTGCGCGCCGCACCCTCGGGCTCGAAAATATCGTGGCTGAGGGTGTCCATGTCGCTGCCGGCGCGCTCCAGAATGTCGGCGTTGCGGTCGATCACCGCGTCGAGCAATTCCATCAGCACCATTTCGCCGGTCACGCCGGGTGCGCAGGAGCGCGCCAGCTTGTTCTCCACCAGCACGAACGGCCTCGGCTCGTCATAGCGCACGGTCACCAGCCGATGGCTGGCGAGAATAAAGGTCACCGCGGTGGTGCGCGGATTTTGGGTGTCGGCGGCGCACATCAGCGTGGCCGTCATGTAGCGCGCGCCGTTCTCGATATAGAGCCGGCTGGAAATCTCGATCTCCTGCATGTCCTCCCGGGTCGGCACCGCAATCCCGGCCAGCCGCTCCACCGCCTTGTCCTCAGCCGCGGTCGGTTTCACGAGGTCGATCCAGACCGCGCTCTCCGGCAGGGCGGCGAGGTCGGCGGAAGCGGCCTTCTTCAGGGAGGATTCGGCAGGGACGAATACCGACAACATGGAGGACTCCAGGACTGGGCACACGAACCTACCCAACAGGACTTAGCTCGATTCTGGCAAGCGCTTCATGACCCCCGCATTAACCGCCGGTCCATATTTGTGGCGGCCGAACGGCTTTGGCGTGGCGCCGATTCGGCAGTGGCAGCCTACCTGCCCAAAAATCAACCCAACCCCCCGGGATTTGCGGCAAAAAAGACACAGCGCGCCTTCCGCAGCGCGGGACAAGCATCTAAGCTCTGGAATTATCGCCGATTTCGACCATAATGCGACGAGTGGAATCGTGGTTGTTCAGGGCGCAATGTTGGCGTCGCGAACGCATGGCTTTCGATCGGAAGTACGCAATGTCGTCGCTCAGAGTAAAATTGGGAATTCTGGCCGCCGGCCTGATGCTGTCGGGCTGCATGCAGGCTACGACCTATGAGGCGACCAACCAGACCAATTTCAAACCTCGCGACAAGGAATTGCTGGCCAAGATTCGCTACACCAACGTTGCGGTTGCCGAGCCGTTCCGCCGCGCCATTGTCGACTTTCACCGCAAGGAAGCGCCCGGCTCGATCGTGGTCGATTCCGACAACCACTATCTCTATTACGTGCTCAATGAAGGCAAGGCGATCCGCTACGGCATCACCGTCGGCGAGGAAGCCATGGCGTGGTCCGGCATCGCCAAGATCGGCAGCATGACCGAGTGGCCGCCCTGGCATCCGACCAAGAGCGAAATCGAGCGGCTCGGCGTTCCCACCTTCGTGGCGCCGGGACCGGACAATCCGATGGGCTCGCGCGCGCTCTATCTCTATTCCGGCGGCAAGGACACGCTGTTCCGGATTCACGGCACCAACCAGCCGGAATATATCGGCGCGTCGATCTCCTCCGGCTGCATCCGGATGACGAACGAGGACGTGATCGATTTGTATAACCGGGTGAAGATGGGCACCATCGTCGTGGTGCTTGAGCCGAAACACGGCGACTCGCCGTTCAATTCGCAGATGGCGCTACAAGGCGGCGGCAGCGCCGGCCCGATGATGCAGTAACCGACTGCATCGGCTGAAGATAAGATTAGAAGCGCCGGTTTTACCGGCGCTTTTTCGTTGATGGCATGGTCCTGCCGGCGTCCGGCTCAGCCGGGTCGGATCTGGCGGCATCCGGTTTCGCAGCGTCGGATTTAACCGCGACTTCGCGCGGCGGCGCTTGATCCGGCCGCTCGGCTGGCAGCAGCGGCGCAATCGGCGGCAGCGGATCCCACACGTTCCACTGGCAGATTTTGTAGTTGTTGTGCCGTTCCGCCAGATCGAGATGGATGTGGTCCTCGTGGTACCAGTCCGAGCCCGGTCCCAGCACAGTCGAAAACCGCGCGCACACCGAATGCAGCACGCTCTCGCGCAATCCCCGCGACACCGTGCGGTCGGTCAGCGAAATCGATTGGCCGTTGGCGAGCCTCACGGCGCGAACGTCGAGCGCGTTGGCGCGGCCGTGTTCGGACAGTCTGGCTCCGATGACGCGGTTGCGGCCGCGGCATTCGAACGAGTCGAAATTATCGAGGTCGCTGATGACGCTGCCGAGGCTTAACCCCAGCGGCGCCATATCGGTGCGGATCCAGTCCGCGACGGCGGAGGCCATGGCGCAGCGAAGGATCGCCGCGGGTTTGACCGCGACCAGATGCTTGTCCGGCAGCACCACGGCCTCCAGCCGCACCAGGTCCTCGCCACCACAGCCGCCGGCGCCATGGATGTCGGGAATGCTCGGGGCAATCGCGATCTCTTCTGATAGCGCCAGCCGGCAGGCCGAGGGCGGTGGCGGCGCCGGCGCGGCCTCTCCGGCCGGCTTGTCGCTCCCGGCGGGCGCCTGATTTCCGGCCGCGGGTGTTTCCGGCTCGGCTGCCGGTGCATCCGCCGGACGCGGCTTCGGCAGCGGTATGGACATCGGGAGCAAGGCCCCGCGCAGCTTCGGCCGGCCCGCCCCAAACAGCTCGCTCAAGGGCCCTTGCGACGAGGCGCCGGGCTTTCGGGCCGCGGCAGCGGGTTCGGCTTGCGCGCCAAGCATCAGCAGCAAGGCTGCGACGGTAACCATTGGCCTTTCGCCGCAGGCCAAACCGCCACAAGGCCATTTGCGGCGTGCCTTCCCCGCGCTAAAGTTCATGCCAATTCCAAGACCCGCGACAAGCGGTAACACACTCTGGAGGAACGACCGCATGCTTGGACTGATGCAAGACTGGCCTTTGCTTTGCCACCGGATTATCGAGCATGCGGCAGCCGTTCATGGCACCCAGGAGGTCGTGACGCGATCGGTCGAAGGCCCCATCCATCGCACCAATTACGCCGAAATTCGCGATCGCGCACTGAAGGTCTCGCAACGGCTGGATCGCGACGGCATCAAGCTCGGCGACCGCGTCGCCACCATCGCATGGAACACCTGGCGCCATCTGGAAGCCTGGTACGGCATCATGGGCATCGGCGCGATCTGCCATACCGTCAATCCGCGGCTGTTCCCCGACCAGATCGCCTGGATCGTCAACCATGCGCAAGACCGCGTGGTGATGACGGATATCACTTTTGTGCCGATCCTGGAAAAGATTGCCGACAAGCTTCCCAGCGTTGAACGCTACATCGTGTTCACCGACAAGGCGCACATGCCAAAAACCACGCTGAAGAACGCGGTCGCCTATGAAGACTGGATCGCGGAAGCCAATGGTGACTTCAAATGGAAAACCTTCGACGAAAATACCGCGGCCGCGATGTGCTACACATCGGGCACCACGGGCGATCCCAAGGGCGTGTTGTATTCGCATCGCTCCAACGTGCTGCACGCGCTGATGGCCAACAGCGGCGACTCCCTCGGCGCCAACGCCTCAGATACAATGCTGCCGGTGGTCCCTCTGTTCCATGCCAACAGCTGGGGTATCGCGTTCTCGGCGCCCTCGATGGGTACCAAGCTGGTATTCCCCGGCGCGAAACTCGACGGCGCATCGGTGTTCGAGCTGCTGGATACCGAGAAGGTGACGCATACCGCCGGCGTGCCGACGGTGTGGCTGATGCTGCTCAACCATATCGCCGCTAACAAGCTGAAGTTGCCTCACCTGAGAATGGTGGTCTGCGGCGGCTCGGCGATGCCGCGTTCGATGATCAAGTCGTTCGTCGATATGGGCGTGCAGGTGCGCCACGCCTGGGGCATGACCGAGATGAGCCCGATCGGCACGCTTGCCGCGCTGAAACCTCCGTTCGCCGAGCTCACCGGCGAGGCCCGGCTCGATATTCTGCAGACCCAGGGCTACCCGCCGTTCGGCGTCCAGATGAAAATCACCGACGATGCCGGCAAGGAACTGCCGTGGGACGGCAAGACGTTCGGCCGGCTGAAAGTCGCCGGCCCCGCGGTCTCGAAGGCGTATTTCCGCATCGACGGCAGTATTCTGGATGAGGATGGCTATTTCGACACCGGCGACGTCGCGACCATCGACAAGCACGGATATATGCGGATCACCGATCGCTCGAAGGACGTGATCAAATCCGGCGGCGAGTGGATTTCGTCGATCGATCTGGAAAACCTTGCGGTCGGACATCCCGCGGTCGCGGAAGCTGCCGTGATCGGCGTCCATCATCCGAAATGGGACGAGCGTCCGCTCCTGATCGTGCAGCTCAAGCAGGGCCAGAACGCGACGCGCGAGGAAATCCTGAAATACATGGATGGCAAGATCGCCAAATGGTGGATGCCTGACGACATCGTGTTCGTCGACGGCATTCCGCACACCGCGACAGGAAAGATCCTGAAGACCGCGCTGCGCGAGACCTTCAAAACATACAGCTTCCCGAACGCGGCGGCGTGAGGGGGCGAAGGCTCGCTCTATCCCTCCCCTCGCGGGGAGGGATAAGCGAGCCGGCGCCAGTTTGGCAGTTCTCTTGCGTAGTCCGACAGCGCGCCGCACCGGCGGTGTCGACGTATTGATCTGGCACAAGATCAGTGCGCGGCGGCCCGATATGGTTCATCCATGACCTCCGACGCCGGCAAGACACCTTCCGTGACCTGGCGCAGCGTGCCGACGACCGTCTGGACGCTCGGTTTTGTCTCGTTGCTGATGGACGTTTCATCCGAACTCATTCACAGCCTGCTGCCCGTGTTCCTCACGACGGTAGTCGGCGCCAGCACCGTAACCGTCGGCTTGATCGAGGGTATCGCGGAAGCGACGGCCGCCATCGCGAAAGTCTTCTCGGGCGCGCTCTCCGACCGCATCGGCAAGCGCAAGCTTTTGGTCGGCATTGGCTACGGTCTCGCCGCCGTCACCAAGCCGGTGTTCCCGCTCGCGAGCACGGCCTGGGAAGTTCTGGCCGCGCGTTTCGTCGATCGCATCGGCAAGGGGATACGCGATGCGCCCCGCGATGCCCTGATCGCCGACATTACGCCGCAGGCGATCCGGGGCGCGGGCTACGGCATCCGCCAGGCGCTGGATACTGTGGGAGGCTTTGCCGGACCGCTGCTGGCCGTCGCCCTGATGGCGCTCTATGCCGACAATTTTCGCGCCGTGTTCTGGTGGGCGCTGGTGCCTGCAGCGCTTGCGGTGCTGTTGATCGTCGTCGGCGTTCGAGAGCCTGATGGTACCAAGGCGACCGCGACGCGCGGCTGGCCGATTCACAAGGAAGAACTCAAACGCATGTCTGGTGCGTTCTGGATCGTCGTTGCGATCGGCCTGGCGTTCACCCTGGCGCGTTTCAGCCAGGCTTTTCT
>JBGQCE010000283.1:0-5322 GCA_041495185.1 Bradyrhizobium sp. | reverse complement strand
CGATTTATCCGATGTAACCGTCCATTGCGCCGGCAGGCCCTGGCCTGTGCGTGCAAATTCGAAGTCGGTGGGTTCAGTTCCGGACGTCATTTTGTCGATGGCAATCATGATGGCACCTGTTTGGGTAAGGCCGGCCGATCCGGTGCACGCGACGGCGCATGCGAGGGCGATGGCGGCGAGGTTGCGTTTGATCGATGCGAATCCGGGAGGGCTGGTTCTGTCCACGGGTCGCCTCCTTGAAAGATGCAGAGCTTGAACGGTTCGACCGTCTGACGGGGAGCCTGCATTTCCCAGCACGCAATTTCGCCGGCCTGAACGTCAGGCCGCCGGCCGATGGTGGTGCACCCATTCGCGAGCGTGCTGGATCGGCGCGCGCGGCGGAAGCGAGGCGTTGAAACGGATCACGCTTGGAAGCGCATCCATCCGGTTATCCCAGGCCTGAATGGCGGGAAACTTCGGCAGAACCTGCTTCCCCTCCGGGGTCTGGGCAAACCCGAACAGCGTTGGCAACAGGAAGAAGTCGGCCATGGTCACGGCATCGCCCACAATAAACGGCCGGCCGTCGGACAGTTCCTTTTCCATCACCTCCAGCGCCTGTATTACCTTCGGCATTGCGCGTAATACGATCAGGTCGTTGCCCGGAATTCCAAGCTCGGGATAGACCATCCGCTCGTGTGCGACGTGGTAGATCATCTCCGGATAGAAGTAGGAGTTGAGGTTGCACATCCATTGATTCATGCGCGCGCGCTGGCGCGGATCGGCCGGCGTGAGCTTCGGTCCGGGAAAGACGTCGTCCACATAGGCTGCGATGGCGCTGGTTTCATAGAGCATGAAATCGTCATGCTGCAGCGCGGGCACGCGCCCGAACGGATGCCGCTGCAGATGGATCGGCAGGTACATCTCGTCTTCGGTGTCGTGGAAAGTGTAGGTGACGCCTTTCGCGGTAAGGATCAGCCCAACCACCCTGACGAAGGTGCTGCGCGGAAATCCAAACAGAGTGACATTTGACATTGGATGCTCCAATGCCGCTGCCGAACTCGGGGCTTTTTGGAAGTGTCTGACATTTCGCCAAAGCCCTCGGCCCGGTGAGCGGGCGAAGTGCAGTGCTTGGGCGATATGCCTTGGGTACCGGGCGACTGCGATCAAGCCCGGCAACATCCATCTGATGCCAAACCGGGCGAAAGTCAAGATCGCCTTGCGGAACCCGTTTCCGGTTTGGCGCTTCAGGCCGGCATCAATCGATTTCGATTTATGAATTCGCGGCTAGCCTTGCGGCTTTGAATCCGATGCGGCGGATACCGCGCGGCTTCGGAAATAATCCAGCACGAAGAGGCGGATCGCGGACGACAGGTTGCCTTGCTGGCGACTGCTGTCGATCTCGCCGACCAGTTCGGACAACGTCATGTCTCGAAGTCCCGAGATTTCCTTCATGCCATTCCAGAACGCCTCTTCGAGGCTGACGCTGGTCTTGTGGCCGGCGACCACGATCGAGCGTTTTACGACGGGCGATTTCATGATGCGTCCTCGCCGTCGATCCGATGCTGATCCAGCAAGTCGTTGGCGCGATTCGCGCGGCGTTTGTCCAGCGTGCGCTCGGATTTGGTTCGGCCAAACCGCGTGCGGTTGGCGTCAGCCTGCTTCGCCGACTGTTCTCGCTCAGTGCGTTTCCTGAATCGCTTCAGGTTGACCACGTCCCCCATGCTTGTCTCCATCATGCAATCGATTGGGGTCGTGCGAAATTTTCAATAAGGCGCGAGCAATCGCGCCGGGCCGGCTCGGTCGTCATTGGAATCCCCGTTGTCATCAACTGATAGCATCAAAAAATATGTTCCGCTCTGCGAAAACGCAATATTTTGTCCTGTACCACGCCTCTGCGCGACGGCGATAGCTGATAGTCCTCATTCTTTAGGTGTTATGACCTATAATTATTCCTCAGCCCCGTAGTTTCCCGGGGTCGCCGTGCAGCGATCAGCCGGGGTGTGTCATTTTGTCCGGCTGCACCAGCCGGTCGAATTCAACAGCTGAAACAAAGCCCTGCCGCACAGCCTCTTCTTTCAACGTAGTCCCGCGGGCATGCGCCGACTTGGCGACCTTTGCGGCGTTGTCGTAGCCGATCCTGGGAGCGAGCGCGGTCACCAGCATCAGTGAGCGCTCCATCAAATCCCGGATGCGTTTTTCGTCGGCGCGTATTCCCTCAACGCAATGTTCAGTAAACGACCGAGCCACGTCGGACATCAATTGTATGGAATGCATCATACAATATGCCAGCACCGGCTTGTAGACGTTAAGCTCGAAATGGCCCTGGCTGCCGGCGACGGTGATGGCGGTATGGTTGCCGAACACCTGACAGCAAACCATGGTCATGGCTTCGCATTGCGTTGGGTTAACCTTGCCCGGCATGATCGACGAGCCCGGTTCGTTTTCAGGCAGGATCAGTTCGCCGAGGCCGGAACGCGGACCCGAGCCCAAGAGGCGGATATCGTTTGCAATCTTGAACAGGCCGGTCGCGACCGAATTGATGGCGCCGTGCGCGAATACGTAAGCGTCGTTGGAGGCCAGCGCCTCGAACTTGTTGGCGGCGCTGGTGAACGGCAATTTCGTAATCTTGGCGACGTGCCTTGCGAACAGCCTGGCGAATCCCGGCTTGGAATTGAGGCCGGTGCCGACGGCCGTGCCGCCTTGCGCCAGCGGGTATAGATCCCTGACCGCGACGCGCAGCCGCGCGATGCCGCTCTCGACCTGCGCAGCGTAGCCGGAAAATTCCTGGCCGAGCGTCAGCGGCGTCGCGTCCTGGGTGTGGGTCCGGCCGATCTTGACGATGCCGGCGAACGCCTTTTCCTTTTTACGCAGCGCGCGGTGCAGCTCGCCGAGCGCTGGAATGAGATCGGTGACGATGCGGGTCGCGGCCGCAATGTGCATGGCGGTCGGGAATGAGTCGTTCGACGACTGGCTCATATTGACGTGATCGTTGGGATGAACCGGCTTCTTGGCGCCGAGCTCGCCGCCCAGCAATTCGTTGGCGCGGTTGGCGATCACCTCATTGAGGTTCATGTTGGTTTGCGTGCCGGAGCCGGTCTGCCAGACCACAAGAGGAAAATGATCGTCGAGCTTGCCGTCGATCACCTCGCGCGCGGCGCGGACGATGGCGCGGGTGCGCCGCTGGTCGATCAGCCCGAGCTCGCGATTGGTTTGTGCGGAAGCAAGCTTGACGATGCCGAGCGCACGAACGATGGCCATCGGCATCCGATCGTGGCCGATGCGGAAATTCTGTCGGGAACGTTCGGTCTGCGCGCCCCAGTAGCGATCGGCGGGAACCTCGATCGGACCGAAGCTGTCGGTCTCGGAGCGCGTGGAATTGGATCGCGGTGAAGGTGTCGATCGAGCCATGAATCATGTCCGTTACGCGAGGCAGCATCTCTCGAGCCAGCTTGCGCTGGCTCGGGCGGCGGCGCCCTCATTCTATACGGTTGCGCGGATTATTTCTTGCGGAAGCGATCCAGCCGCACCACCTCGGCGCCCTCGCTCGGCTTCGCCGGCTGGTCCTGATTTTCGGCTGAAGGTGCGGGAACCGTCAGGGCCGGCGGGGCAGGGGCTGCCGGAAGGTTTGTCGCCGGCGTTTCGGCGGCAGCTGTATCGGACGGCTCGAACTGCAGGCCGAATTGCACCGACGGGTCGAAGAAGCTCTTGATGGAATTGAACGGAACCACCAGACGCTCGGGGATTCCGCCGAACGACAGCCCGACCTCGAAACGGTCCTCGGTCACCACCAGGTCCCAGAACTGATGCTGGAGAATGACCGTCATTTCTTCCGGATATTGCGCAAGCAGCCGTGGCGACAGCTTCACGCCCTCAGCGGTCGACAGAAAGGTGATGAAGAAATGATGCTCTCCGGGCAGGCCGTGCTCGGCGGCGTCAGTCAATACGCGGCGCAGCACTCCGCGCAGCGCGTCGCGCGCCAGCACATCGTATCGGATATGATCGGTGGCCATTATCGGTCCTGTCGCGTTCAGATGCTGCCGGCGGATCGGCGACGACGCCGGCGGCCCGACTCGCCTATGCCACGGATGTTACTCCGGCAGCGGGCCGAGGTCAGCAGGCGTTGCCGCTGGTGGCGAGAATTCCGGCAAACGGTCCGGCCATGAAACAACAAATTGAAGTGGAGGCTTCTGTTGCCAGGTGCCTCCGAACCCCGCCCAGCGGAGCTTAACCCACTAGGACTTTAGACTTGGTTTTTCAAACCGCTTACGCGGCCTGAGCAACCGGAGCATAGTTGTCGTTTGCAACTATTGCATAGCCCGATAACGGCGGAACCATACCGAGAAAAAACACGCCCTTTACGCCCTCGTCGATCCTGTTTCGCCCCCGCCGAAACCCGCAGCCTTGCGGCGGGCTTGGGTGGAGGCGCCGGGTGCTGCCCCCGGGTCCGAATGGTTTATTGCGACGGCAATTTATTTCCATAGCCGGCGAACCGGCACCCCCAATATAGGGTGCAAAAGTTGAGAAAAATAGAGCCCGCACAGGGCATTCCGGCGTGAAACCAGCCCAATGAAGGGGTGGAATACGCCGAATTGGGTTGGCCTTGCGGGGCCGCCGTTCTAAATTTTCGGGATGCCCCCGGATTCACCGCCGGCCGCCATTCCGGCGCCGGAACCCCCGACATTAACCCCGCCCGGCCTGTTCGCGCTGTTCGTCGCGTTCGCCAGGATGTCACTCGCTGGCTTCGGCGGCGTACTGGTCTGGGCGCGGCGTAGCATCGTCGATCAGCACCGCTGGATGACGGCGGACGAGTTCAACGAAACCTACGCGCTGTGCCATTTTCTGCCTGGCCCTAACGTGGTCAACCTGTCGGTGGTGTTCGGATCGCGCTTTCGCGGCATTCCCGGCGGCATCGCGGCCTTCGCCGGGCTGCTCGGCCCTCCCGTTGTCATCGTGACGATCCTGGCGGCGCTTTATGCGCGCTTTGGCGAAATTGACGCATTGCGGCGCATTTTGGCCGGGGTGTCCTGCGCGGCGGTCGGCCTGCTGATATCGGCGGTTTTCCGGATGATGATGCCGCTGATCAAAAGACGCGATCTGGTCGGACTTGTCCTGCTGGCCGCGGTTTTCATCGCCATCGGGCTGATGCGGCTGCCGTTGCAGGCGGTATTGCTGGTGGCGATCCCGTTCAGCATCGCCATCACCTTTGCCACGCGCGGGCGGGCTGCGGCATGAATTCAGACGCTAACCCGATTTCGACGCTGGTCTGGACGTTCGGGTTGATGTCGCTGTTTGCCGTCGGCGGCGCGAATGCCGCTATACCGGAAATGCACCGGGTTGCGGTCG
>JBGQCE010000282.1:0-5329 GCA_041495185.1 Bradyrhizobium sp. | reverse complement strand
GCATCCGGAAAACCCGGCCCGGAAAATCCGTCATCCGCGCAACGTGCGCATCCTGCCGCGCTCGCGGGATTTTCATTAGCCTCAGCCGTCATTGCGAGCCAACGGGTCGCGCGAATACGCGCCCGATGACAGGCTCCGCGAAGCAATCCATCGCGCCGCGGAAGGAAAGAATGGATTGCTTCGTCACTTCCGCCTTCGCTCATTGAGCTACGGCGGACAAGTCGCTCCTCGCAATGACGGGAAGCAAATCCGAAGCGTCCCGCCCCAAGCTTCAATCGCCGTCAGGTTTTCGACTCGGCCTTCTTCGAGGCGAATATCGCCCGGAGATTGTCGAACAATTCAACCTTCACGCCATTGCGGCGCATGATGAAGCTCTGTTGCAGCACCGAAAGCAGGTTGTTCCACGCCCAGTAGATCACCAGACCCGCGGGGAATCCCGCCAGCATGAAGGTGAAGATCAGCGGCATCCAGTCGAAGATCATCTTCTGGGTCGGATCCGGCGGCGTCGGATTGAGCTTCATCTGGAACCACATCGTGATGCCCATGATGATCGGCCATACGCCGAGCGCGAGGTAGTGTCCGAACAGCGGTACGGTCGTCGGGTCGAAATTAAACAGGCCGAACAGGTTGAACAGGTTGGTCGGATCGGGCGCCGACAGGTCCTTGATCCAGCCGTAAAACGGCGCGTGCCGCATTTCGATGGTGACGAACAAGACCTTGTAGAGCGAGAAGAACACCGGAATCTGCAATGCTACGGGAAGGCAACCGGCGATCGGGTTGATCTTCTCCTTCTTGTAGATTTCCATCATCTCCTGCTGCTGCTTCACCTTGTCGTCGGGATAGCGTTCCTTCAGTGCGGCCAGTTGCGGCTGCACCGATTTCATCTTCGCCATCGACGCGTAGGATTTGTTGGCAAGCGGGAAGAACAGGAGCTTCACCAGCACCGTCACCAGCAGGATGGCGAGGCCGAAATTGCCGACCAGGTGATAGAAGAAGTCCAGCGCCAGGAACATCGGCTTGGTGATGAAATAGAACCAGCCCCAGTCGATCAACAGATCGAAGTGATTGAGCGCGAGCTGCTTGTTGTAGCCGCCGAGACCGGCGAGCGGAAAATTGATGCCGACGACGCTGGCTTCCTTGGCGCCGGCGAACAGCCGTGCGTTGGCGCTGCCGGTGCCGCCGATGGCGATGGTCTGCGGATCCTGCAGGTAATCGGTCTGATAGGTCCGCACCGTGCCGACCAGATTGGACGAGAACCGCGCCTGCAGCTGCGCGTTGGTGTCGGGCAATAGCGCCGAGGCCCAGTACTTGTCGGTGATGCCGAGCCAGCCATTGGTGACCTTGAAGCTGACCGCCTTGGCATCGTCGATTTTCTTGTAGCCGTATTCCTGCAGGCCCTGGTCGCCAAGATAGCCGACCAGACCTTCGTGCAGGATGTAATAGCCCGCGACCTGCGGGGTGCCGTGCCGCGAGATCAGCGCGAACGGATAGAGCGTGACCGGCGCATTGCCGATATTGGTGACGTCATCCTTGACGGTGAAAAGGTAGCGCTCGTCGATCGAAATCGTGCGGCGGAAGGTGAGGCCCTCGCCATTGTCGTACTTCAGCGTGACCGGGCTCGACGGCGAAAGGCTGTTCGAGCCTTCCTGCTGCCACAGGGTATCACGATCCGGGAGCCTGACGGTCGAACCGGTCGCAGGAACCCAGCCGAATTCCGCATAATAAGGATTGGCCGTCCCGGAAGGCGAGTACAGCACGATCGCGGGCGAAGTCGGATCGACGGTGTCGCGGAATTGCACCAACGACAGATCGTCGATGCGCGCGCCCTTCAGCGAAATGCTGCCGGCAAGGCGCGGGGTGTCGATCTTGATGCGTGGGCCCGCGGCGATAGCAACCTCGCGGGTGACTACCAATGCTGCCGATGCGGGCTGATTTGCCGCCGGCGCATTGGCCGCCGGCGCGGGCGCTCCGCCGGTCTGTGGCGTGGTCGACGGGGTGGTCGTGCTCCCGGCCTGCGGCGCGGGCTTCACCATTTCGCTCTGGGCCTGCTGCGCGGCGCGCTGCTTCTCCATTTGCGGCCCGTTGTAGAAAATTTGCCAGCCGAGCAGCACGAGGCCGGACAGAACGACGGCGAGGATGGTGTTGCGATTATCGGTCATCGTTCAAGGTCTCGTCATTCAATTCGGTTTACGGCTTGCGCTATGGTCTTTTTTTGCCGCGTTTTCTTTACGCGAACCGGTGTCCACTTCGCTCGAAAACGCTTTAGTCTCTTTCGGCGGCTGCCGGTCGAGGCGATGCAGCGCCGAGCGGAGATCGTCGAGCATGGTAGCGAAGTCGCAGGTGAGGGCCGCACGACGGCCGATTAGCACATAATCACTGTGCGGTCGCATTGATATGAGGTCCAGCCGCTTCACCAATTCGCGAAGCCTGCGCCGGATCCGATTGCGCTCGGTGGCCGTGCCGTTCTTTTTGGTAACGGTGAATCCCACCCGGATCGGGCCGTCATCGTCGCGGCGGCGGCTCTGCACCACAAAGGCAGCGCTGCCAGCCCGTGCGCCATTGGCAACGGCGAGGAAGTCCGCCCGCTGCCTTAACCGATCCATGATGAAATCTCCGGGAAGCCCGGCTCAGGCGCTCAGACGCTTGCGGCCCCGCGCGCGGCGCGCGGCGAGAACCTTGCGGCCGCCGGCTGTCGCAAGGCGGGCGCGGAAGCCGTGACGGCGCTTGCGCACCAGTTTGCTGGGTTGATAAGTCCGCTTCACGGGTCGTTCTCCGCTGGCCGGGCAATTATGCCTGATAATGAGGTAAGTCCGCCGATGCTGGCGGGCCCAAAGAGGGCCGTTTCCGGCCCAAAAAGAGCCGCCCCGGTCGAACCGGGCCATCGCGGACAATTGGCGCGGCTTATACGGGAGCGACCCGTTTTCGTCAATGTTGCGCCAGTGTGGTGGTTCAGGAGTTCTCTTCACCTTTGCCGCGGGTCCTTCAAGAGAACTCCTGAACCAAAACCACACTGGAATCATAGGTTTCTAGTGTCCTTTCGAATCCGAAGTTCGCTACAGGTGCCGCAGCGATAGTGGCGAACTTCGGATTCGGGACACTGGTGCCGCGTTCCGGGTTCTTCGAAACCGCGCTTTTCGCGCGAATATACCGATATTGGCGGTGTTTTTCATGGCGAGGCTGGCGGCTCGCGATCTCGGACAAATGTTATTGCCGGCCTCGAGTATACCCGAATTCGGTTGCACGCATTAGATGACGGAACCGGCAGACATTAGCGATCCGTAATTTGACCGGTGCCAGGGCCAAACGCATCGTTAAAAGATGAGGCGTCGAAGGCAGATATCGTGTCAGTAACCGAAGAACAGCCGACCACCGGGACGCCGCGGCCAACGCCGTCGCGCCGGCTCGGCCTGTCCGGCAAGCTGCTGCTGCTCACCATTCCGCTGGTCATGATCGCGGAAGTGCTGATCTACGTGCCCGCGATTGCGAATTTCCGGATGAACCGGCTGAACGACCGGTTGGCGGCGGCGAATACCGCGGCGCTGGTGCTCGATGCCGCCCCTTCGGGAATGGTTCCGGAAACGCTGGCGCGGCAAATTCTTACCAGCATCGGCGCACGCGCGGTTGCCATCAAGATGGGGCAGCAACGCCGGCTGCTGGCCAGCGCCGATTTGCCGCCGGCGATCGATCACGATGTCGATATGCGCACGATGACGGTGTGGTCGGCGATCGTCGATTCCTTCGAGATCATGCTGGAGAGCGGCAACCAGGCGATCCGCGTGATCGGTCCGGCGCCCGGCGGCGCGCAATTCATCGAGGTGGTGATCGATGAAGCGCCGTTGCGCCAGGCGATGTACCGGTTTTCCCGCAATCTGCTGTTGGTCTCGCTGGTGATCGCGGTGCTCACCGCGGCGCTGGTGTATTTTGCGCTGCATTTTCTGTTCGTGCGGCCGATGCGGCGGCTGACCGCGAACCTTGTCGGCTTTCACGAAAATCCCGAGAGCTCGGCGCGGATCATCGTGCCGTCGCAACGCGGCGACGAGATCGGCGTGGCCGAGCGCGAATTGTCCGACATGCAGCGCGACCTGGTGTCGATGCTGCATCAGAAGAGCAGGCTCGCAGCCCTTGGCCTTGCGGTCTCGAAAATCAACCACGATCTGCGCAACCTGCTGGCGTCCTCGCAACTGCTTTCGGATCAGCTCGCCAGCGTGCCCGATCCGCGGGTGCAACGTTTCGCGCCGAAGCTGATGCGCTCGCTGGAGCGCGCGATTGCGTTCTGCCAGTCGACGCTGTCCTATGGCCGCGCGCAGGAGGCCGCGCCCGACCGCCGGATGATCCTGCTCGAGCCGGTTGTCGCGGAGGTGCGGGAATCCGCAGGCCTTGCCTCTGATACGTCGATCCCCTGGGTCAGCGCGATCGAGCGCGGGCTCACCATCGACGCCGATCCCGATCAGCTGTTTCGCGTCCTGCTTAATCTGGTGCGCAACGCGGCGCAGGCGCTCGAAAACCACCCCAAATGCGACGTCGCGACCGCGCAGATTCGCATCACCGGACGCCGCGAGGGCTCGGTCGTGATATTGGAGGTTTCCGACACCGGCCCCGGCGTTCCCGCCATGACCCGCGATCATCTGTTCGAGGCATTCCAGACGTCAGGCCGGCCCGGCGGCAGCGGGCTTGGGCTGACGATCGCCGCCGAACTGGTCCGCGCCCATGGCGGCGACATCCATCTGGTGGAAGGCACCATCGGCGCGACCTTCCGGATTACGATTCCGGACCGGCCGGTGGAACTGCAGAGCGTGCGCAACGAACGGGCGCGGGCGTAAGCTCGACCCATTCGTCATTCCCCGATGTGCAATTGCACATCTGAGGGCGCGAGCAAAAGCGAGCGAACCCGGAATCCCGAGGTAATTGCGCGAGATTCCGGGTTCGCGCTCCAGCGCGCCCCGGAATGACGATGAAAAACTGCCCCGCGATACGTGCTTTTCGGCGCGATTTAGACCGGCAGATGGCCACTTCCGGACCTTGCCAAGCCCGGCCGGAGCCGGTAGCTATGGCGCGCTTTCGCGACCTACAGAAAATGTTTCGCAAATGCATGCGGCATCGGCGGGCCTTGCGGCCCTGATCTCGCGAAAAACGCGCCCGTAGCTCAGCTGGATAGAGCACTAGACTACGAATCTAGGGGTCAGGAGTTCGAATCTCTTCGGGCGCGCCACTTACGCCGCAGCATGCGGTGGCGTCCTGCGGTAGCTGTCTTTGCCCTGTCGCTCTCCACGGTACGCTGATCATCCGTGGGCAGGTCGCTTCCTATCGTTGCCTCTAGTCGAAGTGTGAT
>JBGQCE010000281.1:0-5340 GCA_041495185.1 Bradyrhizobium sp. | reverse complement strand
GTATCGCAACGCCACTGGCATGATCGAAGTCGGCCCGATCGAGCCCCTGGCGGCCGAGGTGCAGGCGATCGTGAAGAACGCACGCCGCGGCGTGTTCCTGTCGGCCGACGAGATCACCCAGCACAAGGAATTTGCCATGGCCCGGGAGATGTACAAGCGCCGCGGCATCGAGTTCATCCACAAGGCCGTGCGGTCCATGGCCGACTGGGAGGCAGGCTTCACGGCGGCGCAGGCGCAAGCCGACTTCCTCGTGATCGGCAACAACGCCGGGATCAACGACTGGGACGGCGAACGCGCGCGCCGTTATGCCTACGAGCACGGGCGGCGGTTCACCGTCGCCTACCTCGACTGGATGGCGCCGTACGCCATGCTGACCATGGCCAAGATCGCCGACGAGCAGGGCGAATGGGCCGCCAAAGCCGCGTTGCTCATTCTCAGTGGCACGCCCCCCTCCAAGATTCCGGTCGTGGCGAATCGGCGCTGGGACATGTACGTCAACACCCGACTTCTCAAAAAAGCCGGCTACCGGCTGTCGCCTGAGATCGTGCGCAAGGCCGTGAAGGTGGAATAGTGTCGATCCTCCCGAAATGGCGGCAGCCATCGCTGGCCATACTGATCGCGCTGCTCGGCGCGGGGCTTACCACCGTGCTCGTCCGTGCTTCCTGGGAAGATACCCTGCGCGAACACGAGAAGCTCTTTACCGCGCAGTCCGAAACCGTGCGCGAGCAAGTGCTCGAGCGCATCAAAGCGACCGACGAAATGGTCACCGGCCTGGGGACGTTCGTAAATTCGGCGTCCCACGTGGACGCCGATCAGTTCCGGTTGTTTTCTCAGGAGCTGCTGCGTCGTCACCCGTATCTGTTATCGACATCCTATCTGCCTTACGTTACCGAGGATGAACGGCGCGACTTCGAACAGTCACGCCATGAGGCGGGTTTTCCGGGGTTCACCATCACCGAACGGTTGAGTGACGACTACCGTGTGGCAACCGCGCGTGCGCAGTACTTCCCGCTATTGTTCATCGAGCCGTTCGAGCCCGTCGCGGTCGTAATGATTGGCTTTGACGCCCTGTCGGAGCCGTCGCTTGCCCAAGCGGCGCGGGCGGCGATCGACACGGCCCAGCCGAGCGCGGCGCCTCCGCGTTTGATCGAAGGGCGCACACGAGGGTACTGGCTGTTCACGGCGACCTACGCCGGCAAGACCGCGCCGGCGACGACCGCCGAGCGGCGCACCGCCGTGAACGGGCTTGTCGCGCTGCGCATCAACGGCGAGCAGCTGCTCGCCGAATCCGTGGCGTCGCGGCCGCTGTCGGCGCGTCTGCGGATGATACCGGCCGGCGGCAGCGCGCCGCTCGACCTCGCCACGAGTACTCACGCCGACGAACGCGCCGGGCACTGGACGGCAACGGTGTTCACGCGCAGCGCCGAGATCGGCTCGGGCGGGCAACGCTTCAAGCTCGATCTGCAACGCGCGGTTTCCTGGCGCGAGGTGAACTACCTGCCCGTTGCGGTGATGCTCGTGACGGGCCTGCTCGCGACGATGATCCTGGCTCTGGCGGCATGGCGCGCCGCCCGGCGGACCCAGCAGCTAGAGCAGAAAAACATCGAGGTTGAACGTCTGGTAGCCAAGAAAACCGCCGAGCTCGCGCTCGAAAAGGAACGCGCGCAAGTGACACTCGCCTCGATCGGCGACGCGGTGATCACCACCGACGCCGCGGGACGCATCGAGTACCTCAATACGGCGGCAGAAACGCTGACCGGTTGGAGCCATGCCGAGGCGCACGGCCGGGAACTGGCCGAGATATTCCAGGTGCGGCCGGCGGACGATCCAGCGGTGGTGTCGGGTTCGCTGGAGGCTCCGGTGCGTGACAGCCTGCTCATCAACCGCGCGCAACAGGAAATCGCCATCGACCAGTCGGTCGCGCCGATTTGCGGTCATGACGGCGAAGTGCTCGGCTCGGTGGTCGTGTTCCATGACGTGAGCCAGCAGCGGCAACTCGCCCAGGAAATGTCCTACCAGGCCAGCCACGATGCACTGACCGGACTGTACAATCGGCGCGCCTTCGAAGAGCGGCTGGGGCAGTTGCTCGCGAGCGCCAGATCGGACGGGGTGCAGCACGCGTTACTGTATCTCGACCTCGATCAGTTCAAGATCGTCAACGACGCCTGCGGCCACTCGGCCGGCGACCAGCTGCTGCGGCAGCTCGCAGCGTTACTGCGCAAAGAAGCGCGGCAGAGCGACGCCCTGGCGCGTCTCGGTGGCGACGAGCTCGGCATTCTGCTGCAAAACTGCCATGTGAACGAGGCCGAGAAGGTCGCGCAAAAGCTGCTGCAAAATATAAATGACTTCAGGTTTGCATGGAAAGAACGCACCTTCACGATCGGCGCGAGCATTGGTCTCGTGTCGTTCGACAGTGAATCGGGAAACGCTGCGAGCATCTTGAGCGCTGCCGACGCCGCCTGTTACGCCGCCAAGGACAAGGGGCGCAACCGGGTGTTGGTCTATCAGGCCGACGACATCGAACTCAGCCAGCGCCGCACCCAGATGCAGTGGGTGACGCGTCTGAAGCACGCCTTGGACGGAAATCGCTTCGTGCTGCATAGCCAGCCC
Source organism: Bradyrhizobium sp. (assembly GCA_041495185.1). Taxonomy (GTDB): domain Bacteria; phylum Pseudomonadota; class Alphaproteobacteria; order Rhizobiales; family Xanthobacteraceae; genus Bradyrhizobium. Next base: position 2,730 of record JBGQCE010000281.1, on the reverse strand, counting down.
ATCGTGCCCATCGCATCGCGGACAACCTCTCCCGTGTACCACGAAGTGCTCCTGCGCTTGCGCGAAGAGGACGGCACGCTCGTCCTGCCCGGGGCGTTCCTGCCGGCGGCCGAGCGCTACGGGCTGATGCCGGAGATCGACCGTTGGGTCGTGCACACCACGTTGCAATGGCTCACCGAGCACGCCGACGATCCGGGTCTGGCAGCCAGCTATAGCATCAACCTCTCCGGACAGTCCTTGAGCGATGCGCCGTTTCTGGGGTTCGTATTGCACGAAATCGAGCAGAGCGGTGTCGCGCCCGCGCGCGTGTACTTCGAGATCACTGAAACCGCCGCGGTCACCGCCAGCCACAGCGCGCGCGAGGTGATGCAGACGCTCAAGGATAGGGGTTGCCGGTTTCTGCTCGATGACTTTGGCAGCGGCTGGTCGTCGTTCGCCTACCTCAAGAGCCTACCGGTCGACTTCCTCAAGATCGACGGCAGCCTGGTGCGCGACATGGCCCACGATGTACTCGACGAGGCCATGGTGCGTGCCATCAACGAGATAGGTCATGTACTGGGCATCGCTACGATCGCCGAATTTGTCGAGAGCGAAGCGGTGCTCGAGAAGTTGAAAGCCTTGGGCGTCGATTATGCCCAGGGCTACGGAATCAGCCGGCCCGCGCCGATCGACGCGCATCTGGGCACTTCCCGGGTGGTGCGTTCACAACAAACCGCCTGACACCGTAAGTGAATACGGCGGCAAAACCAGAACGTGGCGTGCGCAGGCGTCCGGCAATACCGACTCTCGCGACTTATCCCGGCGCCTGATTCTGGGTTTCGGCAACGATCGGTTCGACGACGATCTCCACGCGCCGGTTGAGGCGGCGCCCTTCCTCCGTAGCGTTGGCGGCGCGCGGCGCAGTCTCGCCCCGGCCGAAGAATTCGAGCCGCTGCACCAGCACGCCCTTGTTACGCAGGTAGTCGTTGACCGCCTGGGCGCGATGCTCGGAGAGGGTCTGGTTGTACTGGTTGGTGCCGACGTTGTCCGTGTGCCCGATGATGGTGAGCTGCGTCTTGCCGTAACGAATCAGCACGTTCGCGATCTTGTCCATGGTGGTGTAGAAACCCGGCTTGATCGCCGTGGAATCGAAATCAAACGCGGTCTGCGACGTCATCGTGATCAACAGATCGTGCTGGTTGATCTTCTGGATCTCGATCGCACCCGCCTGCACCTCGGAGGCGAGCACCTTCTCGAAATCCTTCTTCTGCGAATCCATGTACGAGCCCACGGCGGCGCCGGCGATGCCGCCGCCGATGGCACCGATGATCGTACCGCGGTTGCGGTTGCTCTTGTTCCCGATCGCTCCGACGGCGGCGCCGCCCACCGCGCCAATGATCGCGCCCTTCTGGGCGTCGGTCATGGGGCGCGGATTGCCGTACTCATCGGTCGCGCAGCCGGTGGTAACAGCCGCGAAGGCGGCGATTAGGGTGAAAATCGTTAAACGTTTCATATGTCGAAACCTCCAGATCATTGAGAAAAGAATTTTATTACAACCGCACTTCCACCGCGGCCCCACCCAGGGGACTCCTGAAAATCAGCAGTTCGCCGCCATAAAGCTCCGCCATTTCCTGCACCACGGCAATACCCAGGCCGTGTCCCGGCATTGACGCGTCGGCGCGCGCGCCGCGCAGACGCACGCGCTCGACCTGATCCGGGGGAATGCCGGGACCGTCGTCCTCGACGCGCAAGATGAATTCCCGTCCCGCCGACCCGTTGTGCGCCTGTACCTGCACGCGCGAGCGCGCCCACTTGTATGCGTTGTCCGCCAGGTTGCCCACGACCTCATGCAGGTCGCCTTCATCGCCACGAAACACCACCTCGGGCGCGATGTCGATCTCGGCGTGCACCGATTTTCCTGCATACACCTTGTCCAAGGCACTGAGAATTTTTCGCACCGCCGGGGCAACCGGCAGCGGTGTCACCATGGCGGTGCGACCGGCGGCGGCCGCGTGCTGCAACCGATACTCGACAATCTCATTCATGCGCTGCAACTGTTCCTGCGCCACCGCGCGCAGTTCCTCCGCCGGCACCTTGGCCTCGACGCTCGAGTGCAGAACCGCCAGCGGCGTCTTGAGGCTGTGCGCCAGGTTGCCCAGCGCGTCGCGGTAGCGCTGAAGATGCGCGCGCGCGTTCGCCAGCAGGGTATTGAGGTTATCAGCCAGCGGCTGAATTTCAGCCGGGTACCGGCCGTGCAAGATCTGGGCGCGGCCGGCCTCCATTTCCGACAGGTTCTGCGCCAGCTGCCGCAGCGGCGATAATACCCAGCGCAAGATCAGCGCCTGGATCGCCAGCAGCAACAGCGTGGCCACGGCGAGCCAGACGAACAGGCTGTGGCGGAACTGCTGGATCTGGGCCTCATACACATCGAGACGCTCGGCGACATGAAACACGTACAATCTCGGCTGACGGTTGGCTCCTTCCCAGCGTGTGGCGAAGCTCAGCATCAACCGGACTGGGGTGTGCCCGTCGGATTCCTGCGTGTACACATGCTCGCCGAGGGCCGGCGATACCCCATCGTCGAATTTCACACCGAGCGCCGAACGCGAACGCCATATCGTCGTACCCTGGGCGTCGCTTACCTCCGCGACCAAACCGGATCCGACAAGATTGAAGCGCGGCTCGGGCAGCTCCACGGGCAATTCCAGATTGTTGTTCGCATTAAGGTCGGAAGCGGCGAGCAAGGCATAG
>JBGQCE010000280.1:0-5341 GCA_041495185.1 Bradyrhizobium sp. | reverse complement strand
GGATACGGGCGTGTTCGCCTGATGGGTGATAGATGTGTTCGCCGATGGCGCGGGATAATAGCTGCACCCGCGCGGTGCGCGGAAAGCGCTGCGAACGGTATTTCTCCAGCGCGGTGCCGTGATCGCCGGGATAGGCGCCCAGCATGTGCGAGAGGCACACCGCGTCCTCCATCGCCTGACACGCGCCTTGCGCGAAATACTGCAGCATCGGATGCGCGGCATCGCCGAGCAGCGCGACGCGGCCATCGACCCAGCGCTCCGTGGGATCGCGGTCGCACAATACCCAAAGCCGCCAATTCTTGCCGTGGCGAATGATGTCCTGCGCGCGCGCATGCACGTGATGGAAGCCTTTCATGACTTCCTCGTCGGATACCGGCTTGCCTGCGACCGGCTCCGGCGCGTCGTTATGATAGGTCACGACGAGATTGAATACCTTCCAGCCCGACAGCGGGTAGTGAACGATGTGGCACTTCGGACCGGCCCACAGCGTGGCCGCGTTCCAGCGCAGATCCTCCGGCATCTCCTCGGTCGGAATCACCGAACGATAGGTGGTGTGACCGGAAACCCGCGGCGGTCCATCGGCGGTGACTGATTTACGGATATTCGACCACAGGCCATCGGCGCCGATCAAAAGCCGGCCGGTGACGCGCTCGCCGGAAGCCAGATGCGCCGTCACCGACGAGCCATCCTGATCGTAGCCGGTGACCTCGGAGCTGACGCGCAGTTTGATCAGCTCGTGGTTCTGGCAGGCTTTCAAAAATACGCCGTGCAGATCGCCGCGATGAACCACGCCATAGGGATTTCCAAAGCGCGAGCGGAAGGCATCGCGAAGATCGACATGGGTGATCTCCTCGGCCGTCAGCGCATCCATCAGGCGGAGCTGATCGATATAGACGGCCATGCCGCGCGCGGCCTCGCCGACGCCGAGATAATCGAAGGCATGGAACGCGTTCGGTCCGAGCTGGATGCCCGCGCCGATCTCGCCAAGAGCCGAAGCCTTTTCGAGCAGGATCGAGGGAATTCCCTTTTGCGCAAGCCCAAGCGCCGCGGCCAGGCCGCCGATGCCGCCGCCCGCGATCAGGGCAGGTCGAGTGCCCATTGAACCCATCAGCTCGATTTCCTGAAATGTTCGAACGCGCCTTCCGCGCGCAGCGGCACCCGCGACGCCTCGTTGTTGAGATCGACCAGTTGCGTCAATAGCGCCATCAACGTCTTGCGATCGGCGGGCTTCAGCGGTTGCAGCATCCGCGCCTGCGCCCGATCGACCGACGGCATGATGTCGCGCAAAAGCGCCGCGCCTGATCTGGTCAGATAAAGCAGTTTTATTCGTTTGTCCTCACGCGACGGCTTGCGCTCGATGTATTGCTTTGTTTCCAACCGCTCGATCACATTGCCCAGCGTCGAGCGGTCAAACGCGATCATGGCGGAGAGCCGCGTCGCATCGATACCGGGATGGGTGTGGATCGCGACCAGCGCTGCAAATTGCACCGGCGTCAGGTCGTAGGCCTTGCACTCCTCGACGAAGATCGACACCGCGATCTGCTGCATCCGCCGGAACAGATAGCCCGGTGCGGTGTAGACGGCATCCATCGTCACTGGTGTTGGCTTACTCGGCATCGGGCTGCCGATCCGGTGCGGCGTCCGTGAACGCCTTGATAGTTTTCGCCGCCGTTTCGGCCTTCAGCAGGCGCGGAAAGGCGGCGAGATCGACGCCGAAGCGCCGCGCATTGGCAAGCTGCGGCACCAGACAAAGATCGGCAACGGTCGGCGTTTCGCCGAAGCAGAACGGACCGGGCTCACTTGCGATCAATGTTTCGCAGGCCGCGAGACCCTCGCGGTTGGCCCATGCCGCCCACTCGGTCACCTGCTCCTCGGGCAGGCCGAGTTGCCGCAGCCGCGCCAGAACTTTCAGATTTTGAACGGGGTGGGTGTCGCAGGCGAGGACTTGCGCAAAGGCGCGGACCTGGGCGCGGCGCAGCGGATCTTTCGGCAGCAACGGCGGTTCGGGGTGGGTTTCCTCCAGCCATTCGATGATGGCGAGCGACTGGGTGAGAACAGCGCCCCGGTCGTCCTGCAGCGTCGGAACCAACCCTTGCGGATTGAGCGCGAGATAGGCGGGATCGCGCTGTTCGCCCTTGCGAAGGTGGTGCGGCAGGTGCTCCGCGCTCAAACCCTTCAGGTTCAACGCGATTCTGACCCGGTAGGACGCGCTGCTGCGGAAATAGCCGTGCAGCTTCATCGGAACCTCCCTCGAATTTTCTGCCTTTGCCTTCGCTTACCGTCATTGACGCTAGCCATATCGTAAGTATGCTGTCAATCAGTCCAGCAGCAAGAACCTTTGGGAGGCTCAGTATGGAAGCCGTACAGAAGACGCCGGAACGCGAGGCGTTCTACAAGAAGATCGACGGCGAAAATCTCTCCGCACTCTGGAACGTGATGGGCGACCTGATCACGCCGGAGCCGAAGAGCGCCTGCCGGCCTCATCTGTGGAAATTCGACGCGATCCGCGACTACATGACGGAAGCGGGAAAACTGATCACCGCCAAGGAAGCCGAGCGGCGGGTGCTGGTCCTGGAAAATCCCGGGCTTCGCGGCCAGTCGAAAATCACCACCTCGCTGTTTGCCGGCGTGCAGATGGTGGTCCCCGGCGACATCGCGCCGGCGCACCGGCACAGCCAGTCGGCGCTGCGTTTCGTGCTTGAGGGCAAGGGCGCATATACCTCTGTCGACGGCGAGCGCACCGCGATGGAGCCCGGCGACTTCGTGATCACGCCGTCGATGACCTGGCACGACCACTCCAACGAGACCTCGAAGCCGATGTTCTGGCTCGACGGCCTCGATATCCCGATGGTGCAGTTCTTCGATGCCTCGTTCGCGGAGGGATCGGATGAGGATCAGCAGAAGATCACGCGCCCCGCCGGCGACAGTTTTGCCCGTTACGGTCACAACCTGCTGCCGGTCGATGAGAAGCGTACATCAAAGACCTCGCCGATTTTCAATTATCCCTATCACTACACCCGCGAGGCGCTGGAACAGGCCAAGGCGCGCAACGAGTGGGACGCCTGCCACGGGCTGAAACTTAAATTCTCCAATCCCGAGACCGGCGATTTTGCGATGCCGACCATCGGCACCTTCATTCAACTGCTGCCGAAGGGATTCAAGACCGCGCGGTACCGATCGACCGACGCCACGGTGTTTGCGGCGATCGAAGGCAAGGGGCGTTCGCGGATCGGCGAACAAACTTTCGAATGGGGTCCGCGCGACCTGTTCGTGGTGCCGAGCTGGCAGTGGGTCACCCACGAGGCCGACGAGGACTCCGTGCTGTTCAGTTTCTCGGATCGTCCGGTGCAACAGAAGCTGGATTTGTTCCGCGAAGACCGCGGCAACGCCTGAGGACGCGAACCTCCATCTCTCGTCGTCCCGGCGAACGCCGGGGCCCATAACCACCGGCCCTCGTTTTGCAGAAGGCATCAGCCACATCGTCGCATCGATAGATCACGCGGTATGGGTCCCGGCTCAAGGCCGGGACGACAACCTTTTACCGCCAGTGCAGCAGCCGGGTTTCCAAAAGGTTGATCAGCTTGCCGATCGCCAAACCGAACAGCGACAATAAGACGACGCCGGCCAATAGCTGATCGGTCTGCATCAGATTGCCGGCCTGCAGCACGAAGGCGCCGATGCCGAATTCGGCGCCGATCATCTCCGCGCTCACCACCAGCAATAGCGCGACCGAAGCGGTGATGCGGAAGCCGGCAAGGATCGACGGCAGCGCGCCCGGCCAGATCACCCGGCGCACGATTGAGTGAAACGGCACGTTAAAACTTTGCGCCATCCGGATCAGGTTGCGCGGCACCGCATCGACGCCGCTATAGACCGAGATCGCGGTGGAAAAGAACACCCCGAGCGCAATGGTCGCGATCTTCGGCTCCTCACCGATCCCGAGCCACAGGATGAGAAGCGGCAGCAGCGCGATTTTCGGAATCGGAAACAGCGCCGAGATGAAGGTGATGCCGACGCCGCGCGCGAGACTCGAGAGCCCGATCGCGAATCCAACGATGACGCCGGCCACTGTCCCGAGAATCCACCCCGTTCCGATTCGCATGACCGAAACCGACAGATGATGCCAAAGCGCGCCGCTGACCGCGAGCTGATAGATCGCGCGCGCGATCGCGGACGGCGCCGGCAGGAACAGCGGATTGACCCAACCGGCGCTGCCCGCCAACTGCCAAAGCCCGATCACCAGCGCCAGCGCCAACCAGCCGGAATAGCGGCCCGCTTTGGGCGTAAAGCCCGCGCCGCGAAACGTGACCTGCCGCGGCTCGTTGCCGAAATCGGGCTGTGAATTCGGCGCTGCTTGCGAGCGGTCAAGCATGCTGGACCTCGCGCTCGGCGTCGATCGCCTCCTCGCGGATCAGCGACCATAGCTCGCTCTGCAGCGCGAGCAGCCGTCCGCGGGCATTGATGTCGCCGCGTTCGCCGCGGGTGAGCGGAATGGTGACGACCTCGCGGACGCGGCCGGGGCGCCGCGACAGCACCACGATGCGATCAGCCAAGCGAACCGCTTCCTCGAGATTATGCGTCACATAGACCGCGCCCATCGAACCATCGGCAAGCAGGCGGATAAAATCCTCCATCAGCAATTCGCGGGTTTGCGAATCCAGCGCCGACAGCGGCTCGTCCATCAGCAGGATCGCTGGCCGCACCGCGAGCGCGCGTGCAATGCCGACGCGCTGGCGCATGCCGCCGGACAATTGCTTCGGGTAGGTGGCGCGAAAATCCGACAGACTCGTGCGGCGCAAGGCATCGCTTACGATCTCGCGGCGCTCGCCGGGAGCAAGGCCCGTGTGCAGCAGCGGGAATTCGACATTTTCTTCCACCGTGCACCAGGGCAGCAGCGCAAAATCCTGAAACACGAAGGTCAGCGGGTTGCGGCTATCGGGCGGCGGCGCGCCGCGCAATTCCGCCGACCCTGCGCTCGGCTGCAACAACCCGCCCAGAACAGACAGTAGCGTGCTCTTGCCGCAGCCGGAGGGACCGACAATCGCAACCACCTCGCCCGATCCAACCGTGAACGACACATTATCGAGCACCTCGAGCGCACCGAACCGGTGACTGATATGGTCGGCGATCAGGTCCATCTAGATTTCCGATCCGTCATCCCTTCCCAAAGTATTCGCCGTTTTTGCTGGTGGTGGGACAGAAGCGTGCGTGTATGTTTGAGGGGCCCGGGCGGTATTCATTCTTGACGTCAGCGTTGCGGCCTCCTCAGGATGGCGGGGATGGTGTGAGTGTGCCGCTGCATTCTCTTCCATTAATCCGGCTTCACATATTCCTTGGCGAT
>JBGQCE010000279.1:0-5375 GCA_041495185.1 Bradyrhizobium sp. | reverse complement strand
GGCTTTTGGAAGGCCGGCGCCGAAGGAGCAACCGCCCCGGAAACTCTCAGGCAAACGGACCGCGTGACTTGATAACATCTGGAAAGAGACGCCGACGGGCTTAACACCCCCGGATGTGTCCGCCGACGGGATAATACTCTCAGGCACAGCGACAGATGGGGCTTCGACAGGTTTTCCGAGGAATCCTCCTTGGGAACCGCGAGGGCCCTGTGATGCTTGCGCGCGAACCCGAAAGTCAGCTGAAACGAACCCCTTTGCACGCGCTGCATATCGCGCGCGGCGGCAAGATGGTGCCGTTTGCCGGCTATGACATGCCGGTGCAATACGCCACGGGCGTGCTTAGGGAACATCTGCATACCCGCCGGGCCGCCGGCCTGTTCGACGTTTCGCATATGGGCCAGATCGCGCTGCGCCCGAAATCCGGCAAGGTCGAGGATGCAGCCAAGGCGCTGGAGCGGCTGGTGCCGCAGGACATTCTTGCCATTCCGGCTGGCCGGCAGCGCTACGCGCAGTTCACCAATGGTACGGGGGGCATTCTCGACGACCTGATGGTGGCGAATTTCGGCAGCCACCTGTTTCTGGTGGTCAATGCCGCCTGCAAGGCCGAAGACGAGGCGCATCTGCGCGCAGGCCTGTCGGATGAGTGCACGATCGAGCCGCTTCAGAATCGGGCGCTGATCGCGCTGCAGGGGCCGAAAGCGGAATCGGTGCTGGCAAAACTTTGTGCAGATGCACCCTCGCTGCGGTTCATGGACGCCGGTCCGCGCCAGGTCGACGGCATCGATTGCTTCGTGTCGCGCTCCGGCTACACCGGCGAAGACGGTTTCGAAATATCGATCCCGGACGAACAGGCGGAGCGGCTTGCCAAGGCGCTGCTTGGGTATAGCGACGTGCTGCCGATCGGGCTGGGCGCCCGCGACAGCCTGCGGCTCGAGGCCGGACTTTGCCTCTATGGCCACGACATCGACACCACGACGACGCCGGTCGAGGGCGCGCTGGAATGGTCGATCCAGAAGAGCCGCCGCAACGGCGGCCCGCGCGCCGGCGGCTTCCCCGGCGCGGACAAAATCCTCATCCAGCTTGAGAAGGGCGCGCCGCGCCGCCGCGTCGGATTGAGGCCGGAGGGCCGCGCGCCGGTGCGCGAAGGCGCGCCGCTCTTCGCCGACGCTGCTTCATCGGAGCAGATCGGCGCCGTCACCTCGGGCGGCTTCGGCCCCAGCATCAATGCCCCGGTCGCAATGGGCTACCTGCCCTCGTCGCAGGCAGCATCCGGCGCTCTGGTGGTTGCCGAATTGCGCGGGCAGCGCTTGCCGCTGCGGATCGCGCCGATGCCCTTCGTTCCCAATACCTACAAACGCTGAACCTGCAAACGCCAGAGGATTTTTCATGACGACGCTGTTCACATCAGACCACGAATGGCTCCGCATCGAGGGCGACGTCGCCACCATCGGCGTCACCGACTACGCGCAGTCGCAGCTCGGCGATGTCGTGTTCGTCGAACTGCCGAAGGTCGGCCGCAGCCTGAAGAAGGCCGAAGCCGCCGCCGTCGTCGAATCCGTCAAGGCGGCATCCGACGTCTACGCGCCGATTTCGGGCGAAGTGCTTGAAGTCAACGACGCGCTGGCAGCCGAGCCGGCGCTGGTCAATTCCGATGCCGCCGGAAGTGCGTGGTTTTTCAAGTTGAAAATATCAGACAAAAGCGAACTCGGCGGTCTGATGGATGCGGCCGCCTACGCCAAGCACACCGCCTGACCCGCGAGGACAACCCATGACCGCGCACCGCAAACAAGCCGACGAGGCCGCTACCACCTTCGTCCGCCGCCACATCGGCCCCTCGCCCCGCGACGTCTCGGCGATGCTGGAGACCGCGGGCGCGAAAAGCCTGGACGAGCTGATGGCGCAAACCCTGCCGTCGTCGATCCGGCAGCAGGCGCCGCTCGATCTCGGCGTCGCTTTAAGCGAAACCCAGGCGCTGGCGCATATGCATGAGCTTGCATCGCAGAACCAGGTCTTCACCTCGCTGATCGGCCAAGGCTATTCCGGCACTGTCCTGCCGGCGGTGATCCAGCGCAACATCCTGGAGAATCCGGCCTGGTACACGGCCTATACGCCGTATCAGCCGGAAATCAGCCAGGGCCGGCTGGAAGCTTTATTCAACTTCCAGACCGTGATCTGCGATCTCACAGGCCTCGACGTCGCCAACGCCTCGCTGCTCGATGAGGCCACGGCGGCGGCGGAAGCAATGGCGCTGGCCGAGCGTGTCTCGCAGGCAAAAACAAAGTCCTTCTTCGTCGACCGCGAGGTGCATCCGCAGACGCTGGCGGTGCTTCGCACCCGCGCCGAGCCGCTGGGCTGGAAGTTGATAACAGGCGATCCCCTGACCGATCTCGATCACGCCGAGGTGTTCGGCGGGCTGCTGCAATATCCCGGCACGTCGGGCGCGGTGCGCGACCTGCGCCCGGCCATCGCAGCGCTGCGCGCGAAGGGCGCGCTGGCGGTCCTCGCCGCCGATCTGCTGGCGCTGACGCTTCTCTCCTCGCCAGGCGAACTCGGCGCCGATATCGCGATCGGATCGGCGCAGCGTTTCGGGGTGCCGATGGGCTATGGCGGACCGCATGCTGCCTATATGGCGGTGCGCGAGCCGCTGAAGCGCTCGCTGCCCGGGCGCATCGTCGGGCTATCGATCGATTCCCGCGGGCAACCGGCCTATCGGCTGGCGCTGCAGACCCGCGAGCAGCATATCCGCCGTGAAAAGGCCACCTCCAACATCTGCACCGCGCAGGTGCTGCTGGCGGTGATCGCCTCGATGTATGCGGTCTATCATGGCCCGGAGGGACTGACCCACATCGCGCGTGCAGTGCATCGCCGCGCCGCCGTGCTGGCGGCAGGATTGCGCAAACTCGGCTTTTCGCTGCGGTCCGAGGCGTTTTTCGACACGGTGACCGTGGACGCTGGCGTCAAACAGAACGAAATCGTTGCCCGCGCCGTGGCCGAGAAAATCAACCTGGGGATCGGCGAGCGCACGCTCGGCGTCTCACTGGACGAGACCACGACCCCTGCGATCATCGAGGCGGTGTGGCGCGCCTTCGGCGGCAGACTGGCCTATGCTGATATCGAGGCCGGCACACGCGATGCGCTGCCTCCCGAGCTGAAGCGCGGCAGCGCGTTCCTCACCCATCCGGTGTTCCATGCCCATCGGTCCGAGACCGAGCTTTTGCGCTACATGCGCAAGCTCTCGGATCGCGATCTCGCGCTCGACCGCGCGATGATTCCCTTGGGCTCCTGCACCATGAAGCTCAACGCCACCTCCGAGATGATCCCGCTGACCTGGCCGGAATTCGCCAGCCTGCATCCGTTCGCCCCCCGCGATCAGGCAAAGGGCTATCACGCGCTGTTCGCCCGGCTGGAACGATGGCTGTGCGACATCACGGGCTATGACGCGATCTCGCTGCAGCCGAATTCCGGTGCGCAGGGCGAATATGCCGGCCTTTTGGCGATCCGCGGCTATCACGCCGCGCGCGGCGAGCCGCATCGCAGGGTGTGCCTGATCCCCTCCTCGGCGCACGGCACCAATCCGGCCTCCGCCAGCATGGCCGGCATGGAGGTCGTGGTGGTCGCCTGCGACGGGCGTGGCGATGTCGATGTGGGCGACTTGCGCGCCAAGGCCGAAAAACATTCGCAAGATCTCGCCGCCATCATGATCACCTATCCCTCGACCCATGGCGTGTTCGAGGAACATATTCGCGAGATCTGCGACATCGTGCACGCCCATGGCGGACAGGTCTATCTCGACGGCGCCAACCTGAACGCGCAGGTCGGGCTGTCCCGGCCCGGCGATTACGGCGCCGACGTCAGCCATCTCAACCTGCACAAGACGTTCTGCATTCCGCACGGCGGCGGCGGCCCGGGCATGGGACCGATCGGCGTCCGGGCGCACCTCAAGCCGTTCTTGCCGGGCCATCCCACGACGGATGGCGCAAAACCGGGGGCGGCCGGGCCGGTATCGGCGGCACCGTTCGGCTCGGCATCGATCCTGACGATTTCCTACATCTACATTCTGATGATGGGCGGCGAAGGCCTGACCCGCGCTACCGAAATCGCGATCCTGAACGCCAACTACATCGCGGCCAGGCTGGATCCGCATTTTCCGGTGCTGTACCGCAACGCCAAAGGCCGGGTTGCCCATGAATGCATCGTCGATCCCCGCCCGCTGAAGGCCTCTAGCGGCGTCACCGTCGACGATATCGCCAAGCGGCTGATCGATTACGGCTTCCACGCCCCGACCATGAGCTTTCCGGTGCCGGGCACGCTGATGATCGAGCCGACCGAGTCCGAATCGCGGGCCGAACTGGACCGCTTCTGCGATGCCATGATCGCGATCCGGCGCGAGATCGCCGAGATCGAAAGCGGCCGCTGGAAGGTCGAGGCCTCGCCGCTGCGCCATGCGCCGCACACCGTGCATGACATCGCCGACGACGCCTGGGCGCGGGCCTATTCCCGCGCGGAAGGCTGCTTCCCCAAGGGTACTTCGCGCACCGATAAATACTGGTGTCCGGTCGGGCGGGTCGACAATGTCTATGGCGACCGCCATCTGGTGTGTTCGTGTCCGCCGGTTGCGGACTACGCGCAGGCGGCGGAGTAGCTGACGAAATCGGTACCTAAAGTATCACTTGGGGTGTCCCGAGCACGTGAATCAAAAACCTCCGCTCGAAGCTCTAAGTATTTTTATCGTCTGAAGATTTCGAATCAGCCGCGTCGGCAAAGCGCCGGGAATGACTGCACATTGCAAAAGCAAAAGCGGGCACCGGGACGTCAGGAACTCGACGTCTTCGGCACCCGCTGATGTCAAACCTCAGGTCTTGAGAGCCAAGACTCTGGAAAAACTTTACTCCTCTGCCGGCTCTTCGCCTTCGGTGTCACGCTCGGGGGAGCCGGCCAGAATCTGCTCGGCGATCAGGCCGGAGTTCTGGCGGATCGCCGCCTCGATTTTCGCGGTCATGTCGGGGTTGGCTTTCAGGAACGCCTTCGAGTTCTCGCGGCCCTGGCCTAGCCTTTGGCTGTCATAGGAGAACCAGGCGCCGGATTTCTCGACAATGCCGGCCTTGACGCCAAGATCGAGAATTTCCCCCATCTTGGAGACGCCCTCGCCATACATGATGTCGAATTCGACCTGCTTGAACGGCGGCGCCAGCTTGTTCTTCACCACCTTGACGCGGGTCTGGTTACCGACCACCTCGTCGCGTTCCTTGATCGCGCCGATGCGGCGGATGTCGAGCCGGACCGAAGCGTAGAATTTCAGTGCGTTGCCACCGGTGGTGGTTTCCGGCGAGCCGTACATCACGCCGATCTTCATCCGGATCTGGTTGATGAAGATC
>JBGQCE010000278.1:0-5384 GCA_041495185.1 Bradyrhizobium sp. | reverse complement strand
GTCAGGCGGTGGGTGTAGGGCTGGTGTTCGGCGACATCCAGCGTCGCCATGTCCTGCACGATCGGGTCGGGGCGGGGAAAGCGGAACGGGATGTTCTCGTGTTTGGCGACGCGGCTGGAATCAAGCACGACATAGCGCGCAAATTGCGGGTTGGCGCGTTTGAAAAATCCGGGCACGCGTACCGCCAACGGATAGACCGGGCGCAGGTTCACGGTCGCGTCGTAGTCGGCGACCAACCTCATGGTTTTCGGCAGTGCGAGATAGCTGTAGGGGCTGCGGAACGAAAAGAAGAGATCGACGGAGAGTGTCATCGCGTCATTCCGCTACCTGCCGCAGCATGACGCGGGCGATCAGGCGGTGAAACGGCATAATGACCGAGAGATACGCCCTGCCGAGCAGGTTATGCGTCAGCACCAGCGTGGTCGTCGTGACCTGCTGGCCCGCTTCGGCAGGAGCGACGTCCACCACGACGCGAAAATCCAGATGATGATCGTTGAAGCCCGCGACCAGCCGCTTCGGAGTCTCGCTCAGAACAGGAAATATTCCGATCATCCCGCCAGGTGCGGGCTCGCCCGCACCGGATTTTTTCAGCCCGAAGGGCGCGACAATCATATTGCGCAAGCGCAGCAGCACTTCGATCCACCGCGGCCCGCGCGCAAACATCTTCTCGGCCGCCCTGCGCGCATCGAGGGTAGTCCCGTCGAGTGCGACACGATAGGCATCGGCGAATTGTGCGCCGGCGAGCAGCGCGCCGGAATCAACTTCGGGTGCGACTTCCCTGATCTTCATGCGGCACCAATCTGCTCGCCAGCCGCCGAAAGCGCAAGACGAGAAGGATGGCGTAAATCGTCGTGCCGCAGGACAGCCCGATCCAGACGCCGACCGCGCCGAGCGGCGTCCAGAAGGCGAGCCCGTACGCCGAGGTGAAACCGATCAGCCAATAGCTGATCGCGGCGAACAAGAGCGGCATCCGCGTATCCTTCATTCCGCGCAGCGACCCGACGGCAACACTCTGAACGCCGTCCAGGACGAAGAAGGTCGCGCCGACCAACAAGAGCGTCGCGGCAAGGTCGATCGTCGCGTCTGCGTTGTCAGCCGCGCCGCCCAGGAAAAACCGCGCAATCGCGAACCGGGCCAGGACCACGGCGAGCGTCAGGATCGCGACCAGCACGATTCCGAGCAGCATGGCCGTGAGCCCGGCACGTTTGACCGCGGCCGAATCGTTGCGGCCGAGCGCGTGTCCGACCCGCACCGTTGCCGCCATCCCGATGCCGAATGGCAACATGAAAAGGATCGCGGTGACTTGCAGGGCGATCTGATGGGCCGCGAGCGCGGTCGTTCCGATCAGGCCCATCAACAATGCGGCGGCGGCGAACAGCCCGTATTCCATCAAAAACGCGATCGAGATCGGCGCGCCGATGGCGAAGAGCTGTCGCACCAGCGTCCAGTCGATGTGCCAGAGATGTCCGAGGACGCGATATTTCCGAAACGGGCGGCGTCGTGTCGCAAACCAAAGGCTGGCGAGAAGCGTACCGCAATTGACCATGGTCGTGGCAAGGCCTGCGCCGAACAGCTCAAGCCGCGGCAGGCCCCACGCGCCGTACATCAGGAGATAGACCAGGAGCGCATTGGCCGGAATCGCGGCCAGTGTGATCCATAATATCGGCTGCGGACGATGGACCGCGCCCATGAATCCGCGGATGGCGAGGAAGCATAGCGCCGGCGCAATGCCCCACGCCAGCCCGAACAGATATTGCTGCGCGAGATGGGCCGGTACAGGCGCCTGGCCCAGGGCCAAAAGGATTTGTTCTCCGCGCAGGGGAAACGCCATCACGGGTAACGCAATCAGCAGCGCCGCCCAAAGGCCGGCGCGCAGCGCGCGCCGTACGAGATGCGGATTGCGGGAGCCGAAGGCCTGCGCCACGAGCGGCGACACTGCGGAAAGCACGCCCATACCGAAGGTGAAGCTGACGAAATAGACCGTGCCTCCCAAGGCCGCTCCGGCGACGGCTTCGCTCCCCAGCCGCCCGATGAAGGCGAGATCGGTCGTCATCATCGCTTGGTGCCCGAGCTGCGTCAGCGCCATCGGCGCGGCCAGCCTGAGCGTTTCGGTGAGCTCGAGGGTGAGGTGATTAGTGGATGGTTGCGCGAGTTCGCACGGCGAGCTTGGTACTGCCTTGTCGAGCAAAGTCATCGGACGACCTTAGCATCACCTCGCCGCAGCGGGCTAGCAGCGGTCCTGCCGGCAAGATCGAGGCGCGTATCCGCGCGCGCAGGACCGGATCGAGGTCGGCAGTTTTCTCACACGTCCACATTCGCGCTGAGCGAATTATCCTGGATGAATTCGCGCCGCGGTTCGACCACGTCGCCCATCAGCTTGGTGAAGATGTCGTCGGCCTCGTCGACCTCCTTGATCTTCACCTGCAGCAGCGAGCGCTCGTTGATATCGAGGGTGGTTTCCCACAATTGCGACGGGTTCATTTCGCCGAGACCTTTGTAGCGCTGCAGCGCCACGCCCTTGCGGCCGGCGTCAGTTACTGCCTCGAACAGGCTGACCGGCCCGTGGATGGCTGTCTCGGTGTCTTTCCGGCGCAGCAGGCCCGGCTTCGGATAGGCTTCCTGCAGCTTGGCGGCATAATCGTCGAGCTTGCGCGCGTCGGCGGAACCAAGCAGCGCGTCGTCGATGATGGCGACGTCTTTCACGCCGCGCACGGTGCGCTCGAAGTAGAAACCTTCGCCGTCGGTGAAGCGGCCGGTCCAGCCGCGTTCGACCTCATCGGCCAACGCGTCGAGCCTGCGCGCGATGTAGTCGGCGGCGGCGTTTGCGGTGGCCACATCGCCGGTAATTTTCGGGCTCAGCACCCCGGCGATCGCGGCCTGCTCGACTACCTTGCGGTTATAGCGGCTGTGCAAATTGTGCAGCGTGCCGCGGATGATTCGGGCATCCTCGACCAGCGCCAGCAGGTCGCGGCCTTTGCGATCCTCGCCCGACGCCAGCTTGAAGACGCAGTCGTCGAGGCCGGTCTCGATCAGGTAGTCTTCCAGCGCGCGCTCGTCCTTCAGGTACTGCTCGGACTTGCCGCGCGTCACCTTGTAGAGCGGTGGCTGCGCGATATAGAGATAGCCGCCCTCGATCAGCGCCGGCATCTGACGGAAGAAGAAGGTCAGGAGCAGGGTGCGGATATGCGCGCCGTCGACGTCGGCGTCGGTCATCAGAATGATCTTGTGATAGCGCAGTTTGGAGAGGTCGAAATCGTCGCGGCCGATGCCGGTGCCTAATGCTGTGATCAGCGTGCCGATCTGCTCGGAGCCCAGCATCTTGTCGAAGCGCGCGCGCTCGACATTGAGGATCTTGCCGCGCAACGGCAGCACCGCCTGGAATTCGCGGTTGCGGCCCTGCTTGGCGCTGCCGCCGGCGCTGTCGCCCTCGACGATGAACAGTTCGGACTTGGCGGGATCGCGCTCCTGGCAGTCGGCAAGCTTGCCGGGCAGGGAAGCGATATCGAGCGCGCCCTTGCGCCGCGTCAGCTCGCGCGCCTTTCGCGCCGCTTCACGCGCGGCCGCGGCCTCCACCACCTTGCCGACAATGACCTTGGCTTCTGTCGGATGTTCCTCGAACCACGCCGCGAGCGCCTCATTGATGACGTTCTCGACCACCGGGCGTACTTCCGAGGACACCAGCTTGTCCTTGGTCTGCGAGGAGAATTTCGGATCGGGCACTTTCACCGAGAGCACCGCGGTCAGGCCCTCACGGCAGTCGTCGCCGGTCAGCGCGATCTTTTCGCGCTTGGCGATGGCGTCGGCATAGCCGTTGACCTGGCGCGTCAGCGCGCCGCGAAAGCCCGCCAGATGGGTGCCGCCGTCGCGCTGCGGAATGTTGTTCGTGAAGCACAGCACATTCTCATGGTAGCTGTCGTTCCACCACAGCGCCGCCTCGACGCCGATGCCGTTCATTTCGGTATTGATAACGATCGGCGAGGGCACCATCGGCTTCTTGTTGCGGTCGAGGTATCTGACGAACTCCTCGATACCGCCGTCGTAGTGCATCTCCTCGCGCTTCTCGACCGCGTGGCGCATGTCGGAAAGCACGATATTGACGCCGGAATTCAGGAACGCGAGCTCGCGCAACCGGTGTTCGAGGGTGGCGAAGTCGTATTCGACATTGGTGAAAGTTTCGGTGGAGGCGAGGAACGTCACCTCGGTGCCGCGCTTGCCGTTGGCCTCGCCAACCACCTTGAGCGGCGCCACCGCATCGCCATGGGCGAATTCGATGAAATGCTCCTTGCCGTCGCGCCAGACCCGCAGCAGCAGCTTGCTCGACAGCGCGTTGACGACGGAGACGCCGACGCCGTGCAGGCCGCCGGAGACCTTGTAGGAATTCTGGTCGAATTTTCCCCCCGCATGCAGCTGGGTCATGATGACTTCGGCCGCGGAAATGCCCTCGCCCTTGTGAATGTCGACCGGGATGCCGCGGCCGTCATCGCGCACGGTGACGGAGCCGTCGGCGTTGAGCACGACCTCTACTGCGGTGGCGTAGCCGGCAAGCGCTTCGTCGATCGCGTTATCGACGACCTCGTAGACCATATGATGCAGGCCGGAACCGTCATCGGTGTCGCCGATATACATGCCCGGCCGCTTGCGCACGGCATCGAGGCCCTTCAAAACCCGGATCGATTCCGCGCCATATTCGATGGGAATGGAATGCTCAGTGTCGGCGATCGATTGCCGGGCAGGTTCTGTCATGTGAGGCCTTCGAGGATGTCCCGAATCAGCTGCGCAAAATCAGGCGCTGATTAGTTTATTTCTGCCATGAAAGGCGCCATGCGCCTAGCGCAAAGTCTCTCACAGCAAGCTCTTGAATAAATAGGGGTTTTTGCGTGTTTTTCAAGGCGCCCGGTAGCCGATTCGGTGCGTCAGCAAAAGCGCGATTCGGGGGCTGATCTTTAGCCCCCGAAAGTTCGGATTTCCTCACCTGCGGCGGGCGATCCGGCCGGAATCGACGTCGAAAGTTTCGCCTGTCGCGCCGATGTCGGCGAAAGCCGCGGGGTCGGCGCCGGTCATCCACACCTGCGCGCCGAGTGTTGCCAGCTCATTGAACAGCGCCGCGCGCCTTGCGGGATCGAGATGCGCCACCACCTCGTCGAGCAGCAATAGCGGCGTGATACCGGTCATTTCCGCGACCAGATTGGCATGCGCCAGCACCAGCCCGATCAGAAGCGCCTTCTGTTCGCCGGTCGAGGCGTCGCGGGCCGGCATGTTCTTCGGCGCATAGACTACCTGCAGATCGGTCAGGTGCGGGCCGTCGAGGGTGCGGCCCGCGGCGGCGTCGCGCGCGCGGCTGGCGCGCAGCATTTCGCGATAGCGATCCTCCACCGCGGTAGCAG
>JBGQCE010000277.1:0-5423 GCA_041495185.1 Bradyrhizobium sp. | reverse complement strand
CCCGGGCGACGAACATCACCTCCGCCCCTTCAAGAACGGAAACCGAGACGGTCTCTTCGATCTCATGCGAGAGATCGTCGAGATACGGCTGCAATATGGAACCGAGGCCGGCAGCGGAAAGATAGGAGTAGCCGAGCCTCAGAACCCGGGTTGTAAGTTCGAACTGTCTTCCGGTCTGCGTCGCGTATCCAAGTTCAACCAGAGTGAGCAGCAATCTGCGCGTCACGGCGCGGTCGACGCCGATTCGCGCCGCGACCTCGGCGAGGGTCATGCTCTTGTTGTCCGGGCCGAACGCTTCGATGACAGCGAGACCTCGCGCGAACGCGGTCACGAATGTCTGGCTGACTTTGGTATCCACTAACTGCACCTCCGTCAAATTCTCACCGCCACGGATGTGTTGCGCAGGGAATTTGCGATCTTCCAATACATATTTGCCGGTACATATACGCGGGCTGCTCCAGGACGTTAACAATTTTCCTCGGGGAGATCTCCGGCAAAACCAAAATATCGCAGTTGCATCAGAAGTTGCGCGTCCGCCATAGCGATTCCGCTCTGGGTGCGAAGCCCCGCCAAGCGCGCGGCAAGCAACAGCGGCGTTTCCACCGGATTTGTCACGACATCCGCGACGAGGGCGTGAGCTGGAAGCCGCGCGGGATCGAAGGCCATTCCGGCGTCACCGTTCATGCCCATCGGGCTCGCATTGATGGCAAGGTCGACGTTTTCAAGGTTTTCCAGTGCGTCGGTCGAGAATCGGCTTGCGATATCGGCAGTCAAAGCAAGGTTCCTGAGTGCCGCGCGGCGCGTCTCATCGGGTTCGTGGAATGAGATTGTGGAAACACCAGCATCAGTCAGGCTGAGAAGCAAATCGCGTCCGACGGCTCCTGCACCAAACACCGCGATGCGCTTTCCTCTGGCATCGAAGCCATTGCGCTTCAATGCCTCCAGAAAGCCGAGACCGTCGATCATGTCGCCGACCAGATGCCCTGACGATGTCCGCCTGATAATGTTTACGGCGCCTAGAAGCATTGCCCGGTTGGTCAGTTCGTTGATCAACCCGGCCGCTGCCGTCTTGTGCGGCGACGTTACGATGCACCCCGGCGAATTCTGCCAGCCCCTCAGCATCTGAACGAACGACGGCAACGACGAAGGCTCCAGGTCGACGGGTATCAAGACAGCGTCAACGCCGGTTCGTGCAAATTCCCGGTTCACGGTCATCGGCGAGCGAACCTGCAAAACCGGATGTCCAACGATTGTCAGAATTGTCGTGCGCCCGGAAATCTGCGGAGCGGCGTCTGTACGCGTGTTGCGCATGAGTTCGTTTCCACCTGGAGGAGGGGGTAGTCGTTCGCGGCAGCCGTAGGGTCAGAATCATAGAAGGTATTGATTTCGCACAAAAGATGTAATATCGCACAAAGCTGCTGCACGGACATTTGTCGATGCGTGAACCCGGGTTGGCGCCCCTCCGAAAGCGCGCGGCGTCGTGATGCAACGCGAGAGTACGAGAACATGCGCGCAAGCCCGGTTGAACTGCTTATCGTTGGCGGCGGTCTCGGAGGGGTTTCCGCGGCCCTGACCGCCGCGCGGTTGGGCATCCGCATTGTCCTTGTAGAAGAGCTGGACTGGCTCGGAGGCCAATTGACCGCGCAGGGCGTCCCGCTTGACGAGCATCCCTGGGTCGAAACCGGGACCGGGTCGCGCAGCTATGCATCGTTCCGTCAATTGATCCGGGACTATTATCTGCGGCACTATCCGCTCACGGCGGAAGCGCGAACACGGTGGCCGCTCAATCCGGGCATGGGGAATGTCGGGACATTGTGTCATGAGCCCAAGGTTGCGGTGCGTGTGATCGACGACTTGCTGGCTCCCTATGAAAGCTCCGGCCTGATCACCGTTCTCCGGCGCCACGCGCTTGCCGATGTCGAAGTTGACGGAGACCGGATCGCGGGCGTCTCGCTGCGCGATCTTGCGACCGGCAATATCAGGACAATTCAAGCCGCCCTTGTCATCGACGCGACGGAAACCGGCGAGCTCCTTCAGTTCGGCGCGATCGAGCACGTGATCGGAGCTGAGTCGGTTTCGGAGACGGGGGAGTTGCACGCGTTGCCCAAGGCTGATCCTTTTGATCAGCAGGCGCTGACATGGTGTTTTGCGATCGACTATTGGCCGGATCAGGACCACACCATCGACCGGCCGGCTTTGTATGAGACATTTAGCAAACTAAAGCTCGATTTTTGGCCGGCGCATCAGTTCGACTGGACCGTCAGCGACCACGTGACGCACAAACCGCTGCAGCGCAGCCTTTTTACCGGCGACAGCGATACGGATTATCTGTTCGATCTCTGGCATGCGCGGCGCATCGCCTACCGCCGAAACTTCATGCCGGGCGCTTACGGCAGCGATATCACCCTCGCAAACTGGCCGCAGATGGACTACTGGCTCAAGCCGGCGATCGGGGTTGCGGAAGCGGCGCGGCTTGAAGCCCTGGAGGAAGCGCGGCAGTTCAGCCTGTCGTTTCTGTACTGGATGCAGACCGAAGCGGCGCGGCACGACGGTGGATACGGCTATCGCGGCTTGCGGCTGCGCGGCGATATCCTCGGCACCACCGACGGCCTTGCCAAGCAAGCTTATTATCGGGAAGGCCGCCGCATCAGATCCGAGTTTACGATCCTGGAGCAGCATGTCGGCGTCGAAGCCCGCGCCGGAGTCTCCAGCGCGGAGTCGTTTTTCGACAGCGTCGGCATCGGCGCCTATCGGATCGATCTGCATCCCAGCACATCCCGTCTGCGCGACACCGTGGACATCGACAGTTATCCCTTTGAAATTCCGCTGGGCGCATTGCTGCCGGTCCGGCTCGACAACCTCCTGCCGGCCTGCAAGAACATCGGCACGACGCGAATTACCAACGGCGCCTATCGGGTCCATTGCGTCGAATGGAGTATCGGCGAAGCGGTCGGCGCGCTCGCAGCCTTTGCCCTGAAGCGCAAGGTGCCGCCCCGTGCCGTCAGGGCGGACCCGGACCGGCTCGCCGAATTCCAGGCTCTGCTTTGGGATCTCGGTGTGCCAATCCGGTGGCCGGAATTCGGTGCACTGACGCCGAGGTCGCGGCGCGGATATCGGCCGCCGCCGCGGCAATGACACACAGCCCGCGCTTGAGCCTGGCTTGTCATTCGCGCTTTCGGTTGACAGCCGGAAGCGGTTGCATGAAAATCGCGCATGTGTGCGATAAGCGCACAAAGCGATTCCTGATTTTTGATTGGGCAATTCTGCCGTCGATCCGACAAGGACAGGCCATGAGAAGAAACGTCGTGCTCCAGCTCGCCTTGTCGGCGCTGATGTTGTTCCCGGCCATGGCTGACGCGCAACAGCCCGCGATCAAACGCACCGTCAATCTCTATGTGGGGTTTGCGGCGGGAGGCCCGGCCGACGTGCTGGCCCGGCTGATCTCTGAAAAGCTGAAAGACCGCATTGGACAATCCGTCATCGTGCAGAACCGGCCGGGCGCGGGCGGCACCATCGCCGCGGCGGTCGTGGCCAAGGCAGAGCCTGACGGAACCAGCCTGTTGCTTGTCTCCAGTGGGCATGCAGGCGCGCCGGCGCTGTTTCCGAACTTGCCTTACGACCAGCGAAAGGATTTCTCCCCTGTCATCGCGTTGGCGCAATCCCCGATCGTCGTCCTCGTCGATGCGAAATCACCGGTCAATTCGATTCAGCAGCTCGTCGCAGCCGCCAAGGCAGCTCCGGGCAAACTGAATTTCGGAACCGGGGGAGGAGGTGCAACGCTGACGGCGCTTTCGGCGGTCATGCTGCGCCGCGAGGTCGGCTACGATGCCGCGGCGATTTACTTCCCCGGCTCGGGTCCTGCCAATATCGCGCTGTTGGGCGGAACGATCGACTTCGGCTTTGATACCGTTTCCGGCGCCATCGGCCTCATCACCGGAAATTCGCTTCGCGCCCTTGCGGTGACGTCTGCGAAACGATCGAGGGTGTTGCCTTCGGTGCCGACGGTCGCCGAGACGGTAAGTCCCGGCTTCGATGTCACGGGATGGTTCGGGATACTGGCCCCTGCCGGCATCGATCCGGCTCTCGTCGAAGCGCTCAATCATGAGATGAACGAAATTCTGCTGGCCCCGGACGTACGCGAGCGCCTGGCCGCGCTCGGCATCGAACCTCTCGGGGGAACCGCGGCCGACTTCGCGCGCTTCATCGATTCAGAGACGGCCCGCTGGAGCGGACTGATACGCGAGCTGAACCTGAAGGCGGAATGAATCTTCGGCCTCGTCGCCCTTCGCCTCTGGCTTGCTAGTTCCGATACGACTGATCGACGCGGTCGAGTTTCCGCAGCAGCGCCGGCCAGGCCAGTTCGCCGTTCCGGTTGGGCAGATTGGCCCGCGGCTTCACCTTGTCGAAGGTTTTTTCCAGAACGTCCTGCGGCGGATAGACAAGCTTGGTATTGCAGGACAGCGCCATCACCTGCACCTCGCAGGCGCGCTCCATGCGATACAGCAAGTTGAATGTCGCAGGGACGGTCCGTCCGACCACCAGCAGTCCGTGGTTGCGCAAGACCATTGCTTCGTGATCGCCGAGGTCGGCTACCAGCCGCTCACGCTCCCCGATATCGTCGGCGATGCCTTCGAAGTCATGATAGGCGATGTGAAGAAACCGCATCGAGGTTTGCGCCAGCGGCAGCAGCCCGCATTCCATCGCCGAGACCGCCATGCCGGCCGGAGTATGGGTATGCGCCACGCAGTCGACATCGTGCCGGGCCATGTGAATGGCGCTATGGATGACGAAGCCGGCCGCGTTGACGCCATAGTCCGAGGCGTTGAAGAGGACCTTGCCGTCGAGGTCGACCTTGATCAGGCAGGATGCATCGATTTCTTCGTAGAGCATCCCGTACGGATTGATCAGGAAATGGTCGTGCGAACCGGGAACGCGGCACGAGATGTGGTTGGCGATCATCTCGGTCATGCCGTACATCGCGGTGAGGCGGTAGCAGGCCGCGAGATCGACGCGGGTTTGCCATTCCTCGGCGCTCACCTGCTCGCGGACGGATTTGACGATTTTGATCGCAGGGGAGTTCACTGGAGGGGTCATGGAGCTTCTCCGTTCGAACGGGCTAATTCGCAGGCGGGGCGGATCGATACAGCCTTGAGGATACGTGCAACATCGGCTGCGCCGCAAGGCGGGTGTCGCAGCCATCATTGCAAACTCCCCAGCTTTGCTGCACAGCAAAAGACCGCCGCGTTTCCGAAAGCCTATGCCTTTTCCGGCAGGCTCGCTCAATCAACGAGTCGAAATCGGGGGACTCGACCCGGTGCTGCTGGATTCGAGCGAGGGATTTGGCAGCGTCGTCACCCATCAAGTTCCGATCGGCGATTTCGACGGGCCGCATCCGTTTTTCGGGCCCGACGGGAAACTGCTTT
>JBGQCE010000276.1:0-5443 GCA_041495185.1 Bradyrhizobium sp. | reverse complement strand
GCTCATGATCAAACTCGCTTCACGATGGGCCGGCCAAACAGGCCTGCCGGTTTGACGACCAATACGGTGACAATCAGCGCCAGCGCGATCGGCAGTTTCAGTTCATTGCCGACGCCGGGGATATAGGTGCCTGCGAGATTCTCGAAGACGCCGACCAGGAAGCCGCCGATGACAGCGCCGAACGGACTGGTCAGGCCGCCGAGCACAGCGGCGGCGAAGCCGTAGATCAGCACGCCGCCCATCATGTTCGGCTCCAGAAACACCACCGGCGCGATCAGGATGCCGGCGATGGCGCCGATCGCGGCCGCCATGCCCCAGCCGAGTGCGATCATCCATGAGGTGTTAATGCCGACCAGCCGTGCCGACTCGGGCAGAGAGGCGGCCGCGCGCATCGCAAGCCCCATCCGCGTGAACTGAAAGAAGAAATAGAGCGCGATCAACAGCAGTATCGTGACGCCGATCATGCCGGCCTGGTGGGTGGAGATGAGCTGGCTGCCGAGAAACGGGTGCGAGCCGAATGGCGTCGGATATTGCTTGATCGTGAAGTCCCAGATCAGGCCGGCGACGCTGTTGACGATCGAGAACAACGCAATGAAACCGGCGACGTTGGTCAGGATCGGCGCTTTTGCCAGCGGCTTGAACAGCAACCGCTCGATGACGATGCCGCCGGCGAACGAGAATGCCAGCGTGATCAGGAAGGCCCACCAGTAGGGGATGCCCCACTGCATCAGCTGCCAGGAGATGAAGGTCGAGAACATCGCCATTTCGCCCTGGGCGAAATTGAGATGATCGATCGCCTGGTAGATCATGACGACGGCGAGCGCCATGCAGGCATAGATCGCGCCCGTGGAAATGCCGGCCAGGATTTGATTGGTGAAAAGTTCCATGACCGCGCTCCTCAATAGCCCAGATAGGATTTACGGACGTCTTCGTTGTTCGCGATCTCGGCGGCATTGCCCGACATCACGATCCGTCCGGTTTCGATCACATAGGCCTTGTCGGCGAGCTCCAGCGCCAGCTGCGCATTCTGCTCGACCACCAGGATGGTGACCTTGTCCTCGCGATTGATCTTGCCGAGAATCTTGAACAGGTCGCGCACGATCAGCGGCGCCAGGCCGAACGACGGTTCGTCCAGCAGCATCAGTCTCGGACGCAGCATCAATGCGCGGGCGACCGCAAGCATCTGCTGTTCGCCGCCTGAAAGCGTGCCCGCCTGCTGCGTATGCCGCTCCTTCAATACCGGAAAGTGATCGTACATACGCTCGATATCCGAGACCACGCCGGCCCTGTCCTTGCGCGTGATCGCACCAAGCTGAAGGTTTTCTTCCACCGTCATGGTCGTGAACGTGCCGCGGCCCTGCGGCACATGGGCGATGCCGAGGCGGACGATGTTTTCGGTCGAGCGGCCGGTGAGCGGGGCGCCGTCGAATTCGATCGAGCCGGTCGAGCGCACCATGTTGCAGATCGCGCGCAACGTGGTGGTCTTGCCGGCGCCGTTGGCGCCGAGCAGCGTGGTCAGGCTTCCCTCGTTGAGGCCAAATTCGAGGCCGTGAAGCGCCTGGACCTGGCCGTAATAGGCCTTGAGATCCCTGATGTTGAGCATCGCGGTCATTGGTCCTTGCTCCCCAGATAGGCTTTGATGACATCCGGGTCGGACTGCACCGTGGCCGGCGTTCCCTCGGCGAGCTTGCGGCCGAAATTCAGCGCGACTACATGGTCGGCGATCGACATCACAAGGCCCATGTGATGTTCGACCAGCAGGATGGTAACGTTACGTTCGTCGCGAATCCGGCGGATCAGATCGCCGAGCACATGGACTTCCTCGTGGTTGAGGCCGCCGGCAGGCTCGTCGAGCAGCAGGATCTTAGGATCGGCGGCCAGCGCACGCGCCAGCTCCACACGTTTCTGGGTACCGAACGGCAGGCCGGAAACCGTGACATGGGCGACGTCATCGAGGTGGAGATAGCTGATGATCTCGTGGACGCGCTTGTTGAGTTCGACCTCGCCGCGGCGGACCCAGGCTAGTTTCAGAGAGTCGCTGATGATGTCGCTGTTGGTGCGGGCATGGGTGCCGACGCGAACGTTGTCGAGCACCGAAAGATTGGGAAACAGTGCGACGTTCTGGAAGGTGCGGCCGATGCCGATTTCGGCGATCCTGTGCGGCGGACGCCTCAGGATACTCTCACCTTCCATCAGAATGTCGCCCGTGCTCGGCTGGTAGAGCCGGCTGAGGCAATTGAACAGCGTCGTCTTGCCGGCGCCGTTCGGCCCGATCAGGCCGAGGATCTGGCCCTGATGCATGTCGAAGGACACGCCGTTCAACGCGATGATGCCGCCGAACACGACGCTGACGTCGCGAACTGCAAGCAGGGGTGACTGTCCCTGCGCGAGCTGTGCCTGCGTCATTTCGTTCCGCCCGAACTCGCTGGGCCGGAATGACCATGCGAACCTGTTCGCCGGTCACAACGATGAAGGCTACCTGATCCCCTCGACCACACGTGCAACTTTCCCTCCTGCTTTCAACTTCTTGTTTTCTTCTTTTTTGGATTGTGGCGCCGCTCCCCCGAGCGCCGCCTCGATGTTCCTTACCATCGCCACGAGGCGAGGTCCAATATCGTTGCGCAGCCGATCTTCCGTGAAACGGAATGCGGGCGCACCACAATTAAACGCATAAGGACCGGTTCCGTCATTAAGCTTTAGTGCTACGCCGACCGCGTGCACGTCGTTCTGCCACTCGCCCGCCGAGATCGTAAAGCCGTCTTTCTCGACGGTTTCGCCGGCGCGTTCGATGCCGTCGCGCATCCGCGGCCAGCGGCTGCCGTAGTGCGCGCGCAGTTCACGCAATAATGAAGCACGCTCTTCGCCCGGCAGTGCCCAGATATAGGCCCGGCCCATCGCGGTCGTTGCAATCGGTATTCGCGACCCGACGTCAAGTTGAACGCCCAGCGTCAGCCCGTTGCGGCTCTGGCCGAAGTAAATCATGCTGAGCCGGTCGCGGCCGCCCACCGCCACCGCGCCGCCGGTCTCGCGCATGACCTCCTCGCGGTAGGCCTCGGACAAATGCCGAACGCCGAGATTGGCAAGGGCGGCATAGCCGAGCGCCATCGCGGAGGGCGCCAGCTGATATTTCTCGAACCGCGGAACCGGTGTAAGGTATCCCAGCTTGGTCAAGGTATAGGTCAGCCGCGAAATGGTTGGCTTTGGCAAGTTCGTACGGGCCGCGATCTCTTGATTGCCAAGAAGCCCGTCGTTGGGATGGAATGCGCGCAACACATCAAGGCCGCGGGAAAGCGCGACGACGAAACTGCGATCAGTCGCCACTTTCTTGGCTGGACGCTTCATGGCCTGTTTGCTGTGCGGACTCGTTGACAAGGGACGTGCTTCAAAATAACCCTCCGTGTCAAGATGTGGAATTAAATTCCGCAGTGCGGAATTAACTGAAAAGCAGATAGCCAAGAACAAAATACCCAAGGAGATCAGCGTGAACGAAGTGGTCAAGCTCGAGCGTCATGACGTCGTCGCCATCGTCACCGTCAACAGCCCTCCCGTGAACGCGCTGAGCGCCGCCGTCCGCGGCGGCATTTTCGAATGCATCAAAAGCGCGATCGCCGATCCGGAAGTGAAGGCGATCGTTCTGACCTGCGGCGGCCGCACCTTTATCGCCGGCGCCGACATCACCGAATTCGGCAAGCCGCCGCAGCCGCCCGGCCTGCACGAAGTGCTGGTGGCGATGGAGAACTCGCCGAAGCCGATCATTGCCGCCATTCACGGCACGGCGCTCGGCGGCGGCCTCGAGGTCGCGCTCGCCTGCCACTTCCGGGTGGCGACCAAGGACGCAAGACTTGGTCTGCCCGAGGTGAAACTCGGCCTGCTGCCGGGTGCCGGCGGTACGCAGCGCCTGCCGCGCGCGGTCGGTCCCGAACTCGCGGTCAAGATGATTGTCGGCGGCGATCCGATCGGCGCGAGCGACGCGCTCAAGAACGGCCTGATCGAGGAAATCGTCGAAGGTCCGGCTTCCGGCGGCGAGGCATTCGCCCGCAAGGTGCTGGCGGAGAAACGCCCCCTGCGCAAGCTGCGCGACGACGACTCCAAGCTCGCCGCCGCCAAGGCCGACCGCTCGATTTTCACCAACGCGGTCGCAGCGCTCACCAAGAAAGCCCGCGGGCTGGAAGCCCCGTTTGCGGCCGCGGACGCGGTCGGCGCGGCCATCGATCTGCCGTTCGACGAAGGGCTGAAGAAGGAGCGCGAAGGCTTCCTCAAGCTGATGTCGGGCGATCAGTCGAAGGCGCAGCGTTACGCCTTCTTCTCCGAGCGCGAGGCGGCCAAGATCGCCGGCGTGCCCGACGGCACCAAGCCGCGCAATGTCGAGCGCGTCGCCATCATCGGCGCCGGCACCATGGGCGGCGGCATCGCGATGTCGTTCGCCAATGCCGGTATTCCGGTGACGCTGATCGAAACCGGCGAAGAGCAGCTCAAGCGCGGCATGGGCGTGATGCAGAAGAATTACGAGGCGACCGCGGCGCGCGGCGGTATCCCTGCGGACGCGCCCGCCAAGCGCATGGCCCTGATCAAAGGCGTGGTCGGCATTGAGAACGTCAAGGACGCTGACCTGGTTATCGAGGCGGTGTTCGAGACCATGGCGATCAAGAAGGAAGTCTTCACGGCGCTGGACAAATACGCCAAGCCGGGCGCCGTTCTCGCCAGCAATACTTCTTATCTGAACATCGACCAGATCGCCGCGGTGACAAAACGTCCGCAGGACGTGCTGGGCATGCACTTCTTCAGCCCGGCGAATGTGATGAAGCTGTGCGAGATCGTGCGCGCGGACAAGACCGCGCCGGACGCGCTGGCGACCGCGGTGGCGGTCGCGCGCAAAATCGCCAAGGTGCCGGCGGTGGTCGGCGTCTGCGACGGTTTCGTCGGCAATCGCATGCTGGCGCAGCGCGGCAAGCAGGCGGAGAAATTGCTGTTCGAAGGCGCGTTGCCGCAGCAGGTCGATGCCGTCGTGACCAAATTCGGCATGCCGATGGGTCCGTTCGCGATGGGCGATCTCGCCGGCCTCGATATCGGCTGGCGCTCGCGCAAGGATCGCGGCATCAAGTCGGAAATTGCCGATGCGCTGTGCGAAGCCGGACGCTTCGGCCAGAAAACCGGCAAGGGCTACTACAAGTATGAAGGCGGCTCGCGCGCGCCGCTGCCCGATCCGGAAGTCGAGAAGCTGATCGACGAGACCCTGCAGCGCCTCGGCCGCAAGAAGCGCGTGGTCAGCGACGACGAGATACTGGAGCGCATGATGTACCCGATGATCAACGAGGGCGCGCGCATCCTCGAAGAGGGCATCGCCGCGCGTCCGAGCGATATCGATGTGATCTGGCTCTATGGCTATGGCTGGCCGATCTATCGCGGCGGCCCGATGTTCTACGCCGACCATGTCGGCCTCAAG
>JBGQCE010000275.1:0-5466 GCA_041495185.1 Bradyrhizobium sp. | reverse complement strand
GCCGATGATGTCCTTCAAATCCATCATCGGGTTTCGCTTCGGCGTGGGGATGGGCCCCAGTTTTTGCGAAGCGAACTGCGACATGCTCGTCGTATTGGTCTGCGGACTGACCGTGCGGTTCGCGACGGGTGTCGGTGTGAAAAAAGGATGGGCAAATCGCAACGGCGTTGATTTCGCTCCGCGCGCCTTTGAAGGGGCAGCCTTTTGGGCACGTCGCTTGGGAGTCCTGGATGTTTTTGCCATGGAATCTGTCTCCTGAAAAAGTCGTTGTGTACGGTCACGACGGTCAAGGCATTGGATTCAATTTTTTCAATCTGAAATATTTCAAGTAGGCCCGTCGGCACGTCAGAAGAAACTTACCTTGCGATCATGACGATCGTGCATTCGATCTCCTGCACTCTGGGCTCATTCGCACTCCCGCCGATCATGCATCCTTGGATGATGCTCGCAAATAAGCGGAAGTGGAACAGGGTGTGCCATCAGCAGAACACCCGCTGAAGTAGCTGGGGGGCGGCCTGCCCTGACTGGGGCGGTGGGGATTGCCGGCTGACCGGGTTGTTCCAGGGATCATTCAGCGTGGTTTGGCAGACCGCTGACTGGGCGCTGGCCGCTCGCGTTACGCGGGATGAGCTTTGAGGTGCGGCAACAGCAATTCGTTGACGCGGTCGGGCGCCTGGTCGGCGGCGAAATGGCCGACGCCCGGGAGGACGATGAAGCGATAGGGCGCGGCGATGAAGTCCACCGTGCCTTCGGCGGCCGTCCGCCCGACGGTGTCGTCGGCATCGCCCCAGATGTAGAGCGTGGGCACCCGGATCGGGCCGAGGGGGTTGCGGATCGCGCCGCGCGCGCGATACCAGGTCAGCGCCGCTTCCATCGCCGCCTTGTTGCCGAGCACGGAAAGATGCTTCTCGATCGCGGCCGCGGGCACACCTGCAGCAGCCAGACGCTCGCGCAGCCACCTGGCGTCGTCGGCAAGAACAACATCCGCCGCGCCGGGATCGAGAAACGCCTTATGATGCCGCGAGCGGTGCGCCTGATCGCCATCGGGCATTTGCAAGCTCCGATTGAAGGCGTTGGGATGCGGCCGGGACAGCACGGTGAGGGAAGCGAGCCGCTGCGGGTGACGATCGGCGAGCGCCCAACTGATGCTGCCGCCCCAGTCGTGCCCGACCAGATGAAAGCGGCGGTCGCCATTGCCGCTGGCAGCCGCGATCGCCATCGCATCGTCCATCAACCGCTCGATATGATAATTCGAAGGATCGCGCGTGTCCGGCCGCGCACCCGGCGAATAGCCGCGCTGGTTAGGGGCCACCGCGCGATAGCCCGCATCCGCCAGCGCCGTCACCTGCGCGCGCCAGGTGTGCATGGATTCGGCAAAGCCGTGCAGCAGCAGCACCAGCGGCGCGTCCGGCTTGCCGGCGACGAGAGTGTCGAAGGTGAGGGTGGGAGAGATGGTGATTTGGGTGAGGGCGGGCACGGAATGATCTTAATGGGGTACCGGGTTAGACGGCCAGTGCAAACTCGAGCCGGATTTGCCATCAAGGCAGGGTCGTCTGACCCGATTGCGGCGGGACAAACGGGTGCGATGGTGAAATCCCGTTGATCGCGCAGCTTGTTCCGATAGCATCGCGCTGCCCGGACCGGTGTCTGGACCTAACGAAGCGGCGCAAACCACGAGCGCTCGCAGCTGGGAGGCGAATCTTCCGATGGCCATTTCACTCTATGACATGAGCGTGACGTGCTTCCTGCAGACGCTCGGCGGCGTCGCGGGGTATCTCGACAAAGGGCTTACCCATTGCCGCGATAACAACATTGATCCGGGCGAGATCGTCAAGTCGCGGCTATATCCGGACATGCTGCCGTTTAGTTTCCAGATCCAGTCGGTGGTGCATCATTCCGTCGGCGCGATCGAAGGCGTGAAGGCCGGTTTGTTTTTGCCGCCGGGAAAGATGGAGCCGCCCGACTATGCAGGCCTGCAAAAGCTGGTGGCGGATGCGCGCGAGGCGCTTGCGGCGCTGAAGCCCGCCGACGTAAACGCGCTCGAAGGGCGGGACGTGGCTTTTCAGTTCCGCGATTTCAAGATGCCGTTTGTCGCCGAGGGGTTTCTTTTGTCCTTCTCGCTGCCGAATTTTCATTTTCACGCGACGACGGCGTACGACATCTTGCGTTCCAAAGGCGTGCCGCTTGGAAAGCGCGACTATCTGGGCCAGTTGCGGTTGAAGAGCTGAGCGAGGGTGATGTCAGAAGTTGTTTGCGGTCAAACAACCGGTCTGCCAAACGCGAAAAAAACTCCAGCGAATTCTGCTTGTTTCCATTCGGGAAGCCAGATGTGACAGCCTTTGGTGCGGGCGGTGGGACTCGAACCCACACGACATTGCCATCGAGGGATTTTGAGTCCTTTTGTTGTGTAGTTAACTTATTGATATTACGACTATATTCCTAGTATGGATGTGAAAGTGAATAGCAGACATTGCCAGGCTACTTCGGCATGTCCGTTTAGTGCCCTAGCGGACTCATGCAGCGCAGCAAAACAACATTTCTATTCGATCACCTCGTCGGGGCGGACGAGCGACTTATGCAGGATCGCTGTCGAACGAAACTGTTGATGTGGATCAATGCGTCGGCCCTGCTGCCGTTCGTTAGATCAACCTGCAGATTTCAAAGGCGGAGAAGGGTCATGAGGGGTTATGGGCATCCATCCGCAATAACAATCGGCACGATCCTGCTTGGGGTCGCGATTTTGTCGACAGGTCCTTCTCTGGCCCAGGCACAGGCCCCAAAGGAGGAACATAAATTGACGCTTCGTGCAATTATGCGGGAACTCGGAACAGAATATTTGCGGCTGACCCGCGCGTTGCTTATCGACGATTTCAAGGGTCTCGAAGAATCGGCAAAGGCCATCCAAACTCACCCACTGCCTGATGAAATCGTTGTGGCAATAAAGAACAAGCTTGGCAGGAGCTTTCGCGCCTTCGAACGAGCCGATGAGCAAAGTCATCAACGAGCGGCAGATCTCGTCAAACGAGCGGCAGCCAAAGACATCTCGGGGTCAGCAAAGGCTTTCGGCGGTATCGCAGACGGCTGTGTGAGTTGTCATAAACAATTCCGCGCACCGCTCAGGAGTTTGTCCGATTAGTGTTCGAGGCGTAGCAGTCGCGGGAGGCCGGGGCGAGGATGACCCTGACAAAAATCCGGAACTCGTTGATTGCTGGGCTTTGTGGGACAAGTGTGCACTCGCTCCTTGCATTGGTCCATGGCAAGACCGGGCCGCTGCCGGAGTTTCAGCCCAATGATGATATTCAGAGGGGCCTGTCGTGGCTGATAGGTACGGAAATTCATCCGGGCGTCGCGTGGCTGCTATTGTTCGTGAATGGAGCGGTGATCTGGGGATTTGTGTTCGGTCAGGTATACCGCTTTCTTCCCGGCAAAAATCCTTGGCAGAAGGGAGTCTTTTTTGCCATCTGCGCGTGGGCTGCAATGGGATTTGTATTCTTTCCGCTCGTTGATCGAGGCATTTTCGCTGTCAGGCTCGGGTTAGGAATAGCCCCAGCAATTCTCTTGCTTGTGATGTTGCTCGCCTACAGTGTGACGATGAGTCTTGTTTATCATCTGCTAAATTCTTGGTCTGATCCTGTCTAAGCAATTGTTCCAGTCCGAATTGCAGCTAAATGTGAAGAGCGTCTCCTTGGGTCGACCCATCTCGACCTGAGCAAAAGCGGGGCCTGCCGCTATATACGCCCGCAAACTTGGTCTCAAACAAAAATTAGCCGAAATGCGCTCAATCTACGCGCACTGATGAACTCACAGCCAGCAAAGCGGAGTTCGGGATGGACGCGCGTGAAGCTGTCTCAATGCGTCTCCACATTTAGGTGGTCACTTCAAGCATGATGTTCGTGAGGACCTCCGCTCACGGATTTCTCATGGCTGGCACCATCCACCGCCTCTGCAGCAATTTTGTAAAGCCGCTCGACATAGTGGATAAAAGTCACATAGTTCGCGATGAACTCACGTCCAGCGGCGACATCGTCCGCTCGAAACGCCTTCTTCTCGATAAGGTTATGGAAGCGCGCGTGAAGTCCCTTCTTCACCGACTCGGTCAAGAGCCTTTCCAATTCGTTGAGCGAACCGGTGTCGACTGCTTTGTCAGCCGCTGGTATCGCCGGCCCGAGATTACGGCCGGCTGGTTTCAGTCCGGTATATGGTGCTCCCTCACCCGCCCGATGGATGCGCACTAGCGTCTCAAAGAAGTAACGGTCCGCCATTTCCTGTGGCTGCGGACCAAGCTTGCGGGTCGCCAATGCCTCATTGAAAGCGCGTTGGATTTCGCCAACGTCTTCGGGTCGCACCCAAATCAGAACGCGGTTGAGGTCGCCGGTCTGCAGCGCGATGCGCGCAGCGCTGACAACCGGCCCATCAAGGCCGTCGCAATGGGCCAGAGCCGGCGTCGCGTCGATGACACTCATCGATATGAACACGATGACGAAAGCAAGGCCTAAGAGCGCGGTGTATTTCGCAATTGATCGTACCCTCATGACATCACCCACTTGCTTCAAGATTCAGCAGCCTATGCACGGGTTCGGACTAACATTTGAGCTGAATCAATCGAATTCCGAAATTCATGCCAAGCGAATGTCCGCTCCCGGTCAATCGCGCCGGTTTCGCGATGTCCGCGTGGAGTCTGTTCTTTCCTCAACAACAGACATTTGCCAAATGGCGCGGCAATTTTGGTGCGGGCGGTGGGACTCGAACCCACACGACGTTGCCATCGAGGGATTTTAAGTCCCTTGCGTCTACCAGTTCCGCCACGTCCGCTTTGGTCACGAGATCAGATACTTAGCGCGTTTTCTTAAGCAATGGAATTGGGCTAGACTTAAAGAACGCGCGCTTCTTCCTTTAGGCGAGCGCGCGGCCTAAGGCAAAGCCTCAATGCGGACATCTGCGGCTGCTTTACGCAACCCTAGGATTGTCGGTTTACCAAGGTCACATGATCGTTCGAGTTTCCTCTTTCCCGCCACTTCCGCGCGCCGCTATCGCGATGGCGCTGCTCGCGCTTGGCGTCGGGCTTGGCGGCTGCGCCGAGATGAGCGACAGCATGACCTCGGCCTTCGCCGATCCCGCCAAATACGAACTGTACGAGTGCAAGCAACTGGAGACCGAGCGCAAGAACCTCGCCAACCGCGCCGCCGAATTGCAGGGCCTGATGGCGAAGGCCAACACCGGTGTCGCCGGTCCTGTCGTGGCCGAGCTCGCCTACCGCAACGAATACATCTCGGTGCGTGGCCAGGCCAGATTTGCCGAGGAGGCATGGCAACGCAACAAATGCCGTGTCTCTGCGCCGGCCGCGGCCGCGCCGGCTGGAATACCCGCGCCGGCTGCCAGTGTGACAGGTGCGCCGCCGCCGTCGCGGTCCGGCAGCGCGGTCTATTAGCGCAATTCGGTGAGGCTGCCCGTCGTTGGCGCCTGATG
>JBGQCE010000274.1:0-5469 GCA_041495185.1 Bradyrhizobium sp. | reverse complement strand
TGTGTAAAGATTTGTCGTCCCGGCGTTCGCCGGGACCCATAACCACCGGCCTGCGTGGTTTCGACAGCCGGTCGCTCCAGCTTTTTGAACGTCTGACATCGGTGGTTGATGGTGTGGACGGCCCCCTACGGCATCGCGATGTGCCAGAATGAGGTTGTTGCAAATCTCAGACAAGGGAGCCGTCCGTGAACCATATTATCCGAACTGGAATGGATACGTCGAAGTATTTTTTTCAGCTGCACGGGGTGGATGCCGCCGAGCAGCCGGTATTGCGCAGGAAGCTGCGGCGCAACGAGATATTGGCGTTTTTTGCCAAGCTGCCGCCAACTGTTGTTGGAATGGAGGCGTGCGGCGCGGCGCATTACTGGGCGCGGGAGCTGCGCATGCTGGGCCACGAGGTGAGGCTGATGGCGCCGCAGCACGTGAAGGCTTACGTCAAGCGCAACAAGAATGACGGGCGCGATGCCGAGGCACTGTGCGAGGCGATGAGCCGGCCGACGATGCAGTTTGTGGCGGTGAAGACGGCGGAGCAGCAGGCAGCCCTGATGCTGGCGGGGCTTCGCCAGCAGCTGATTGCAAGGCGCACTCAGTTGAGCAACGCGATCCGCGGCTATGCAGCGGAGTTCGGTCTGACGGCGGCCCAAGGTCTCGACAAGATCGGGCCGCTATTGGCGCGGATCGCGCAAGACGGGACCGTGCCGGCACTGGCGCGCGAGGTGTTGGCGATCCAGGGCCAGGACTACGCGCAGCTGCAGATCGAACTGAAGGCACTCGATGCCAGACTGCTGGCTTGGCATCGCGCCAATGCCGCCAGCCGGCGACTGGCGGAGATTCCCGGGGTCGGACCGATCGGCGCCACGATGCTGGTGATGAAGACGCCCGATCCGCGCGCGTTTGCTTCTGGCCGGCACTTCGCAGCCTGGCTCGGGCTCACCCCAAAAGACCATTCCAGCGGCGGCAAGACCAGGCTTGGCAAGATCACCCGCGCCGGCGACGAGGTGTTGCGCAGCCTGTTGGTGGTGGGGGCAACCGCTGTGATCCAACAGGCGAAGCACGGCCGTGGCCATCCATCACCTTGGCTGGTGGCCCTGCTGAAGCGCAAGCCGCCAAAACTCGCGGCCGTGGCGCTCGCCAACAAGATTGCCCGTATCGCCTGGAAGCTAATGACGACGGGCGAAAGTTATGACGGCGCGCGGATGCCTGGCGCATCGGCATTCGCCGTTTAAGAGATCGGCCGGTCGGCAGGTTCGCCGCACCGGCCGAGCCGGAGCTGCAACAGGAGATCAGATGGCAGGATCGATCGATCCGAGGTGCGAGACAGTCCGTGGGACCCATTGGCCGAAGCCAGGTCGTGTGGTTGATTGGAGCTCGCGTCGCGGAAACCATCTTGGCCAGCGGTTCAAACCGACCGCATCAACAGGCCGGACATATGGATGCAAGCGATCCGATCAGACCTCTGAAAAACTCTTGCGGCACGCGGGCCGTCCACATATGGGTCCCGGCGTTCGCCGGGACGACGGCGCAGCTCACTTCTCCCGGAACGCCCGCATCAACTGATCGCTGAAAGGCTTGATCAGATAGGACAGCATGGTGCGGTCGCCGGTCTGCACAAAGGCTTCGACCGGCATGCCGGGGATCAGTTTGTTATCGCCGAGGCGCGCGACCTCTTCCGGTGGCATCGAAACGCGGATCGTGTAATAGCTCTGCCCGGTGCGCTGATCGGTGGTGACGTCGGGCGATACGCGGGTGACGACGCCGTTCAATTCCGGCGTGGTGCGCTGGTTGAAAGCCGACAGCCGCAGCAGGGTCTTCTGGCCGATCTGCAATTTATCGATATCCTGCGGATTGACCTTGGCCTCGACCCGAAGGTCATCGGTTTGCGGAACGATCATCATGATGGCGTCGCCGGCGGTAATCACCCCGCCTACGGTATGAACCGTCGATTGCAGCACCATACCATCCTGCGGGGCGCGGATGTCGGTCCGCCGCAACTGGTCTTCGGCCGTCACCTTGCGCTCGACGAATTCGCCGATCTTGTCGTTGCTCTCGCGCAAATCCTTGGAGACTTCGCTGACCATATCCTTGTCGACCTGAATGATCTGAAGCTCGGTTTCGGTAATCTTGCCCTTGGCCTGCGCCCGCGATGCCATGTATTGCGCCCGCTCGCCGTTGAGCCGCGCCGTGTCGCGCTCGAGCGTCGTCAGGCGCGAGATCTGCACCAGGTGCTTGTCGTAGAGATCGCGAACGCCGGTCAGTTCCTTTTCCACCAGCGCGATTTCCTGGTCCTTGGCCCTCTCCTGCGCCGCCAGGCCGGCGATTTCCTCGTTCAGCTGCGTGACCCGCTCGCGCAACTGCGCCTTTTGTCCGGCCCTTCCATAGGTGCGAACCTCGAACAATTTGGTCTCGCTCGCGATGATGTTCTTGACGTCGGGATCATCGGCACGGTCGAGCAGCATCTTGGGAAAGGCGACCTTGTCGAGTCCGCGCTGTTCGGCTTCAAGCCGCGCGGCCCGCGCCCACAACCCGTCGAGAGTTTTGACGACAATCGCAAGGCTCGCCTTGGTGACGGTGTCGTCGAGCCGCACCACGACCTGGCCGGCCTTGACCAGATCGCCGTCGCGCGCGAGCAGCTCGCCGACGACGCCGCCGGTCGGATGCTGCACTTTCTTGACGTTGGATTCGACGACCACCGATCCCGGCGCAATCAACGCGCCCGAAATCTGCGCGGTCGAGGCCCAGCCGCCGAGCCCGCCTGCAAGGACGACGACCACCGTGAGGCCGATGATCAGATGCAGCCGTATCGACCGCCGCGCGCCCTGCTCCTCGCTGCCGCTCATGATTTGGCAACTCCACCCTCGGTCACGATCTTGATGGGACTGGGCGGCGCAACCCGCTGCTGCAGCACCTGCCCGAGAACGGCTTCCTTGGGACCGAAGGCCTGCATGCGGCCGTCCTTCAGCACCAGAAGCTGATCGACCGCCTCGATTCCGATCGGCCGGTGCGCAACGACCACCACGATGGCGCCGCGCTCGCGCGCCGCGCGAACGGCCCGTGTCAGCGCCTCGTCGCCCTCGGTATCGAGATTGGAGTTCGGCTCGTCCAGCACGATCAGGAACGGATCGCCGTAGAGTGCCCTCGCCAGCGCCACGCGCTGCGCCTGACCGGCCGAAAGGGCTGTGCCCTGTTCGCCAATCTGGGTGTCGTAGCCGTCGCGCATCTTGATGATCATCTCGTGGACGCCCGCCTCCTTGGCGGCGGCGATGATGCTCTCGGAGCTGGCATCGGGATCGAAGCGGCAGATATTCTGTGCGATGGAGCCTGCGAACAGTTCGACATCCTGCGGCAGATAACCGATGTGGCGGCCGAGCACGTCGGACGACCACTGATCGAGCGCGGCGCCATCGAGCCGCACCTTTCCGCGCACCGGCTGCCATACGCCGACCAGCACGCGCACCAGCGAAGACTTGCCCGATCCGCTCGGTCCGATGACGCCCAATCCGTTTCCGGCAGCAAGCGCAAACGTCACGTCCTGAACGATAACCTTCTGATCGCCCGGAGGCACGATGCTGACGCCCTCGACCGACAGCCGGCTCGACGGGGCCTGCAGCAGCATCTGTACCGGTTGCGCGGGCACCTGGTCGAGCAGCCGGTTAAGGCGGTGCCAGCTCTGGCGCGCGGCGACGAAACCCTTCCAGTGCGCGATCGCCAGATCGACCGGCGCCAGCGCCCGCGCGCTCAGGATCGAACCCGCGATGATAATGCCCGCGGTCGCCTCCTGATGAATTACGAGATAGGCGCCGACGGCGAGCACCGCCGACTGCAGCGTCATGCGCATGACCTTGGCGATCGCGCCGAGACCACCGGCGACGTCGCTGGCGCGCTGATTGCCCGCAAGATAATTCTGGTTGGCCTCGCTCCAGCGCCGGGTCAGGCGCCCGGACATTCCCATCGCGACCAGCACTTCCGCGTTGCGCCGGCTGGTGGCGGCGAGATCGTTACGGCGCGCCGCCAGACTCATCGCATCGCGCGCCGGCACGCGCGACATGAACTCGGTGACGATGGTGAGCGTCACCAGAATGATCGCGCCGACCAGCGCCGTCACGCCGATCATGACATGGAAGGCGAAACAGATCGCCAGATAGAAAGGCAGCCACGGCAGATCGAAGAATGCGCCCGGCCCCATGCTGCCCAGGAACGAACGAACATTGTCCAGATCGCGCAGCGGCTGAAGCCCCTCATTGCGGCCGCCGACCATCAGCGGCAGGCGCACGACGGTCTCGAACACGCGGGCATTGAGGGTTTCGTCGAGCGAGGTTCCGATACGCCCCAGGATTCGTCCCCGGATCAGGTCGAGAATCCCTTGCGCGATGTACAATCCGCCGGCGAGAATCGCCAAACCGACAAGGGTCGGCACGCTCCGGCTCGGAAGCACCCGGTCGTAAATCTCAAGCATGAAAATCGAGCCGGTCAGATAGAGCAGATTGATCATGCAGCTCATGGCGCCGACGCCGATGAACGCACTGCGGCAGGCGCGCAGCGCATCACCGAGTTCGGAACGCCGGACACCGGGAGCGGCTGCCATCAATCCTGATCTCTTCCAGAGGGTTACGCGACCCCTGATTCAAGCGGGTACGCGAGGCCCAATCTTACCGATTTTTGCGGTTATCGTCCATTGAAGTCGCGTTAACCTAAACGCGGCGGAAAGTCGCCGGGAGCGGCTAATTGGCCGCCGAAACTGGCTTTGGGAACGGCACCAGGACGACGGACATCGCGACGCGGCCGATCTCGCCGCGGATGTCGAGCAGGGTACCGCTTCCCACCCCGAGCCCGGCCGAAGGTCTCCACCGGGTTTGCGCCCGAATACCCACCCACTCGCCCCGGGGCTGCCTGAAGAGCTGGACCGTCAGGTTCGGATTGGGATCGGCGACGACATTCTGGAATGGCCGCGAGATGCCATGGGTCCAATCGGCTGGACCCAGCACGCAGGACAGCGGGCCGGCGCCATCGATGACCTCCTGGTTGAGGCGGAACCAGGCGACATCATCGCCCGCGCGCGCCTCCATGGCGTCCATGAACCAGGGCCGGCCATGGGCGGCCTGCCGGGTGCTCACCGGGAACCGTGTCGGGTCGACGATATCGCCCTCGCCGTCAACAAATCCGGGCACCTCGACCGCGCGCTCGCGCGACAGCGTCACCCGCACCGTGGCGCAAGGATGCTCTTCATTCTCAGGCCACAGCGTGTTGTCGACGACGCTGACGCGGCCGCCCTCGGTCAGAACGGTGAGTTCCGTTCGCAAATTCGTCATCGGCGTCGGCCGCAGAAACCATGCGCAGTTCGGCGTGAAGCTTTTTGTCCGCGGTGCGCGCTCGGTGCGGTTGACCGCCGATGGCGAGCGCTATCTCGCGAAAGTCTCGATCGCGCTGGCGGCGCTGCAGGAAGCCGGCCGCGAGATGCTGCGGCATCGGCGC
>JBGQCE010000273.1:0-5475 GCA_041495185.1 Bradyrhizobium sp. | reverse complement strand
GATCGCCGAGTGCTTGCCCTGCGCCAGCGCGGACAGCCCGATCTTCATGCCGAGCTCGTAGAGGCTCTGCTTGAGCCTTGAGGAATCCATCACCCGGGCGCGCACGTCAGCGGCGATCGATTCCCAAACCCGCGGCGCGAAAAGAACAAAAGTCGGCGCGATCTCGCGGAAATCGTTCATCATGGTGTCGGGCTGTTCGACGAAGTTGATCTTCATCCGGCACAGCAGGCCTTTGCCGAGCACATAGACCTGTTCCATGATCCATGGCAGCGGCAGCACCGAGACGTATTCGTCATCCGGACCCTTCGGGTCGAACGAGAGATAAGTCGCGCAATGCCGCAATACGCGGCCGGCAGCGAGCATCGCCAGTTTCGGATTGGCTGTGGTGCCGGAGGTGGTGCAGAGGATCGCAACGTCCTCGCCTTTGGTTGCGTCGACCAGTCTGTCGTAGAGACCGGGCTCGCGGGCGGCGCGGTCGCGGCCCATGCTTGCGAGTTTGTCGGCTTCCATCAGGCGGGGATCGTCATATTTCCGCATGCCGCGGGAATCGGAATAGACGATGTGCTTGAGGTTCGGCACGCGGTCGGCAAGCGTCAATAGCTTGTCGACTTGTTCCTCGTCCTCGGCAAATACCAGTTTGGCTTCGCCATAGCTCAAGAGATAAGCCGCTTCCTCATCCAGCACGTCGCGATAGAGGCCGAGGCTCATGGCGCCGATGGCGTGGGTAGCGATTTCCGCCGACACCCAGTCTGGCCGGTTGTCGCCGATAATGCCGATGACGTCGCCGCGACCGAGTCCGAGTTCGACCATACCGAGTGCGAAGTCGTGAACCCGGGTCTGGTAGTCGGTCCAGGTGAATACACGCCACAGCCCGAAATCCTTTTCGCGCAGCGCGATCTCGCCGCCGTGTTCGCGGGCGTTGAGGCGCAACATCTTCGGATAGGTATCGGCCTCTGCGACGCGGCCTGCGTAATCCATCATGCCGCGCTCTCCGCAGCGGTCCGCGTATCGTCGGGATCGACCAGGACCTCGTCCTCTTCGCCGAGATAGGCGCGCTTGACATGGGGATCGGCCAGCACCGCGGCCGGATCGCCTTCCGCGATCTTGCGGCCGAAATCCAGCACCGTGACCCGGTGGGAGATATCCATCACCACGCCCATGTCGTGCTCGATCATCATGACCGTCATGCCGAACTCTTCATTGAGGTCGACGATGTAGCGCGCCATGTCCTCTTTTTCCTCGAAATTCATGCCGGCCATCGGCTCGTCGAGCAGGATCAGTTGCGGCTCCAGCGCCATGGCGCGGGCGAGCTCGACGCGCTTGCGCAGGCCGTAAGGAAGTGTGCCGGCGGTCGCCTTGCGCACCGACTGCAGGTCGAGGAAATCGATGATCTCCTCGACCTTGCGGCGATGTTCGAGTTCCTCGCGCCGCGCGCCGGTAAGCCAGTACAGCGATCCCGTGATGAAATTGTTTTTCAGCAGGTGATGCCGCCCGACCATGATGTTGTCGAGCACGCTCATATGATGAAACAGCGCGAGGTTCTGGAAGGTGCGGCCGATGCCGAGCGAGGGCCGCGCGTTGGGATTGAGCGCGGTGATGTCGCGGCCGCGATAGAACAGCTGGCCTTCGGTCGGCCGGTAGCGGCCCGAGATGCAGTTGACGATCGAGGTCTTGCCGGCGCCGTTGGGGCCGATGATCGAAAACAGCTCGCCTTCGTTCACGCCAAAACTGACGTCGGTAAGCGCACGTACGCCACCAAAGCTCAGTGACACCCCGCGCACTTCCAAAGCGTGCTTCACGCATTCCCTCCGTTTGCGGCGCTTCTCGGCGCTCTTAGGCTGACTATCAGCAAGATCAAGCTGGTTCTTTGAGGCGGGTCAACCGGGTTCCTGAGATTGGCACGTAAACGGGCGGTACCCTCGGGTCGCAATGCACGCATCCCGCGCGGCCAGATCGCTGCGACGCCAATCGACTTTGGTATTAGACTTCCAGCCATTCCTTGCGCACGGCCTCGTTTGCCTTGAGTTCGGCAGGCGTGCCCTCGAACACGATGCGGCCGTGGCCCATCACGTAGACGCGATGCGATATCCGCATCGCAATCGCGAGTTTCTGTTCCACCAGCAGGATCGCCACGCCACGCCGGGCGATTTCGGCGATGAGGTCGCCGACCTGCTGCACGATGAGGGGAGCGAGCCCCTCGGTGGGCTCGTCGATCATGATGAGCTCAGGGTCGCCCATCAGCGTGCGGCAAATTGTCAGCATCTGCTTCTCGCCGCCCGACAGCACACCGGCTGACGTATCGGCCCTTGCCGCGAGGTTGGGAAACATCTCCAGCATGTCCTCAAGCCGCCACTTGCCGGCGCGCCTGGTATCCTTGATGCCAAGCATCAGGTTTTGCCGAACCGTCAGGCCGGGAAAGATATCGCGATGCTCCGGAACGTAGCCGAGCCCCAGATGCGCGATCCGGTAGCTCGGCAATCCCGCGATGTCGCTGCCCTTGAACTTGATCGAGCCCTGCGGCGGCACCTCGCCCATGATCGCCTTGACCGTCGTGGAGCGTCCGACGCCGTTGCGGCCGAGCAGGCTCACGATCTCGCCGGCGTCGATACGCATATCGACGCCCTGCAGGATATGGCTCTTGCCGTAATAGGCGTGCAGATCCTCGACCTCCAGCATCATGCCGCCTCCTCGCCGAGATAGGCTTCCTTGACTTTCGGATTGCCGCGAATTTCCTCCGGCGTTCCCGAGGCGATGATCTGGCCGTACACCAGCACCGAAATCCGGTCGGCGAGACCAAACACCACGCTCATGTCGTGTTCGACGATCAACAGCGTGCGGCCCTCGGTCAGGCGGCGGATCAATGCGACCGCGCGCTCGGTTTCGGCGTGGCTCATGCCTGCGGTCGGCTCGTCCAGCAGAATGACATCGGCGCCGCCGGCAACCGTAATGCCGATCTCCAGCGCGCGCTGTTCGGCATAGGTCAGAAGGCCGGCTGGCACGTCGCGCCGTGCGGTGAGGTTGATGTCGGCCAGAATCTGCGCGGTGCGATCGCGCACTTCAGGCAGATTGTCGATATTTTTCCAGAAGGCGTAGCGATGGCCGGTTGACCACAGCACGGCGCAGCGCAGGTTTTCCCACACGCTCATATTGGCGAAGACATTGGTGACCTGAAAGCTGCGCGACAGCCCGCGGCGGTTGATCTGATAGGGCGGCAGGCCCGAAATGACCTCGCCCCGGAGCAGCACGCTGCCGGTGGTCGGCGCCATATATCCGCTGATCAGGTTGAAGGTCGTCGATTTGCCCGCGCCGTTCGGACCGATCAGCGCGTGGCGTTCGCCCTGCGCGACGCTCAGATTGATATTTCTGATGATGGCGACGTCGCCAAAACTCTTTTCTACCCCGCGCAGTTCGATTGCGGCGCTCATGCGGCGATTCCTTTTTCGCGCGCTACGCTGGTGGCCTCGTCCCAGGCATGTCCGACCCAGGTCCAGGTCTTGCGCGCAACCAGGTATCCGCCAATCAGGAGAATTGCCGCCGTCGCCCATATCAGCGGGCTCGCCGCATCGAAGCTGACGCCGAAGGCCTTGATGTGAGGATCGTCACCGGGATTGACGCTGTAATGCACGATGGTTTCAAGCGACAGAATGAAGCCTGCGATCATCGCCAGCGTCGGCAGGAAGGCGATCAGGTAGCTCGGCAGCACCCTCATCAGGGTGCCGGCCTTCAGCAGCGGACGATGCATCATCGCAAGGCCGGTGATGCCGCCCGGCGCGAACACCACGACCGCGATGAAGATCAGTCCGAAATAGAGCTGCCACACCGGCGTCAGATCGCTGAGGCCGAGTGAGAGAAACGTCACGAAGATCGCGCCGACGATGGGACCGATGAAGAAGCCGATGCCGCCGATATAGGTGGCGAACAGCACGGTTCCCGACTGCACGGCGCCGAGATAGGCCGAGTTGGCGATCTCGAAATTGACCGCCGCCAGCGCGCCCGCGATGCCTGCGAAGAATCCGGAAAAGCAGAATGCCAGATAGCGCACGACGTGCGGGTTGTAGCCGACGAACTGGACGCGCTCGGGATTGTCGCGCACGGCGTTGCACATGCGCCCGAGCGGCGT
Organism: Bradyrhizobium sp.; assembly: GCA_041495185.1. Lineage (GTDB taxonomy): Bacteria > Pseudomonadota > Alphaproteobacteria > Rhizobiales > Xanthobacteraceae > Bradyrhizobium. The sequence continues at coordinate 1,355 of JBGQCE010000273.1, read as the reverse complement.
GCGGGTCAGCGCGTACATCGCGATGACGGCGATCAGCGTCCACGCCGCGACCAGATAATAGATCTGGATTTGCGGACCGAAATTCCACTCGAAGACGCGCAATAGCTTGGTCCGGTTGGCGGAGATGCCGGCTTCGCCGCCGAAAAAAGTGCGCAGGATCAGGGCGGATGAGGCGATCAGTTCGGCAACGCCGAGCGAGATCATGGCGAACGCCGTTCCGCTGCGCTGGGTCGAAACCCAGCCGAGCAGGACCGCGAACAATAATCCGGTCAATCCGCCGATCAGGGGAACGAGGGGCAGCGGGATCGGCAGCTTGTTGGCGCCGATGATGTTGATGGCGTGAATCACCAGAAAGCCGCCGAGGCCGTAATACACCGCGTGCCCGAACGACAGCATGCCGGTCTGGCCGAGCAGGATGTTGTAGGACAGCGAGAAGATGATGGAGATGCCGATCAGGCTGAACGTCGTCAGCGAACCGCCCGAACTGAAGATCCTGGGCAGCAGCAGCAGCGCGATCGCAGCCGCGGCCCATAATCCGTAGAATTTGAGTTTTTCGGTCGCGGCCGGCAGCGGCGGCGCGGCGCTTGCGGTGATCTCGCTCATGTGTCGCGCGTCCCGAGCAGGCCCATCGGGCGGAAGATCAGGATCAGCACCAGCAGCACATAGGGCATGATCGGCGCGATCTGCGCGATGGTGACGCCCCAAATGTCAGAAAGCCATGTCGAGGCGTAGGCGGGCCCGAGCGGACCGAAGGCGCCGGACAGCGAGCCGTTCATCGAAACCGCAAAGGTCTGGACCAGGCCGATCAGCAGGGAGCCGACGAAGGCTCCCGGCAGCGAGCCCAGCCCTCCGACCACGACGACCACGAACAGGATCGGACCGAGCAGCCCGGCCATGTTCGACTGCGTCACCAGCGCAGGTCCGGCGATCACGCCGGCGACTGCGGCGAGCGCGGTACCGACGCCGAACACCAGCATGAAGATGCGTCCGACGTTGTGACCGAGATGGCCGACCATGTGCGGATGCGTCAGCGCGGCCTGAACGATCAGGCCGATCCGCGTCTTCTTCAGGACGATCAAGAGCCCAACGAAGATGGCGACGGACACCAGCAGCATGAACATCTTGTAGGCGGGATAGTTGGTGGAGAAGATCGTAAACGCCGGGAAATCCAGCAAGGACGGGACGCGGAAATCGACCGGGCTCTTGCCCCAGATGATCTGCACGACTTCCTCGATCACGAAGGCGAGGCCGAACGTGAACAACAGCTCCGCGACGTGGCCGTTCTTGTGCACGCGGCGCAGGCCGTAGCGCTCGACACCGGCGCCGATCGCGCCGGCCAGTAGCGGCGCAATCAG
>JBGQCE010000272.1:0-5490 GCA_041495185.1 Bradyrhizobium sp. | reverse complement strand
GGTGATTGCCTTGTTCGGGCATACCGGCTCGCAGGCATCGCAGGCCGTGCAGGCGTCGGTAATCATCAGTGCCATTGCGTCATCTCCTCACGTCCTCATGCTGCCTTCGGCACTCGGTTCGCCGCGGCAAGCTTTTCAAATCGGAACGCCCCCCATAATGCAGCTCCGATCGCGCCGGCATAGATCGAATCCGGATGGCTACGGACCGCGATCTTCATGTCCTTGATGTGCGAGATATCCTCTTCGAGGGCAGCGACCAGCCCGTTGTCAAGTGCCAGTCCCCCGGTCACCATTACAGCGCCATCAACCACCCCGATCGACTTCAGCAGTTTGGACAAGCGAGCCGCCATCGAAAGATGGATGCCCTTCAGGATATTCGGCGTCGAAATGCCGCGCGAAACCATGTTGATCACATCTGTCTCCGCGAGTACGGCACAGATGCTGCTCACAACCTCGGGATTTTGGCCCTGGCGCGATAGCGACCCGATCTCCTCCTGCGCGATGCCGAGATAGCGGGCGATGTTTTCGAGGAATTGCCCCGAGCCTGAAGCGCACTGGCTCGTCATCTTGTAGCTGAGCACCTTGCCGCGCCCGTCGATCAGGATCGCACGACCGTGCAGCGCGCCGATGTCGAGTGCTGCCCGCGATTCCGGGTCGAGGTAAATGGCGCCGCGAGCATGGGTCGTCATCGAGTAGAAGTGGCCGGTATGGAACGGCACGCTTTCGCCCTCGCCCGTGGTCGCAACGTAATCGACATCTTGAGCGCGAATTTTTGCATCCTCAAGCACGGCATCAAAGGCAACACGTGCCAGCTCCAGGGGGTCACGTTGCCGGATGCGCATCACATATCGCGACAACCAGGCTTCCTCGCCGTTCTCGACCTTGAATAGCGACGCCTTGATGGTACTGGTGCCGATGTCAATTCCCGCGGTGATGGTCATTGTTCGCTCCCGTCCGCCTGCCCCAAATGCGCCCGGCGCGCAAACTCAGCCGCGCCGAGTGCACCGGTATAGATCGAGTCCGGGTTGATGTTGATGACGACGTCTCCATAGTTCTCCTTGATCACCTTTCTCAGCTCGCGCACCGCAGCTTCGTTCTTGGCGACGCCCCCGGTGAAAGTGAATTCATTGGTGACGCCACCCGAACGCGAGATGATCGAGATTGCGCGCAATATGATGGCTCGATGCAATCCGGCCAAAATATCCTCGCGCTTTTCCCCGAGCGATAGCCGGTCACGCAGCTCAGCACCCGCAAACACGGTGCACGTCGAGTTGATGCGCGCCGGCTTATCCGACTTCATGGCCATGGGTCCCAATTCGTGCAGGCCCATGTTCATCTCGTCGGCGATATAGCCAAGATACCGTCCGCACCCCGCTGCGCATCGGTCGTTCATCTGAAAGTTAGCAACGATGCCGCTGGCGTCGATCTGGATGCCCTTTGTGTCTTGACCACCGATGTCGAGCACCGTGCGCGTCTGCGGGTACATCAGGTGGGCACCAAGGCCGTGGCATAAGATTTCCGAGCGGATATGCTCTTTGGAGAACGGCAGCGTCACCCGACCATAGCCGGTGCCGACGAGGTAGGTTTCCTCCAAATCGATGGCGAGCGCGTCTTCTATCATCTTCTGGATATCGGCCGCCGCCGATTTGACCGACGTTTCCGTTTCCAGCAAGCGCCCGAGCGCGCGCCGGAATTTTTCGCTCAGCTCGCCTGCCGGCGGCCGGTTCTCAACCTCTATGATCGACTTGTCATAGACGTTGAGAAGCAGGTCATAAGGAAGGTTCGCCTCGCGCGCGACTTCTTCGGCATGGGTATGGTAGCGCGATCCTGCGATATCCCGGAAGAAATCCGATTTGCGCTTGGCGCCGGGCGCATAGAGCTCGGGCGCCTCCCCGCGCAGCCGCTGGAAGACTTCGCCGAGCGAAGTCTTCACGCCGGACCCGGCCTTGGCAAAGCGTTCGCCTTGAATCTGGCCGATGCAGGTTTGCTCGAGATCGTCGAGTTGTTCGAGAAACTGCTCGAGACGAAAGGCCCGCTCCAGCGCGCCGAGGAACGTGTCGAGTTCGATCAGTCCGTGGGCGTCGGTAAGCGCCCGCCGGAACAAGGTGAATTGCCCGTCGACATGTGCCTCCTGACTCGCCACTCGCGCCGCAGTCGCGTAGTTCGAGCGCGAATTGGTGATGCCGTGACCGATCACATTGCGGTCCTCGTCGAGGAGGACAGCCTTGGTCGTTGTCGAGCCAAGATCGATGCCGACGAAAGTTTTCATGCGCCTCTCCTCAAGCCGCCGCGTTGGCGCCAGCCCGCTTCTGATCAATCATCTGGAAATAACTTTCGAGACGGTTCTTGATGTTTGCCGCCGAGAAATAGCGCGGATCCACCAAGTCGGATTCCACAAACGCAGCAGGTTTTCCGGTGCGCTTCTCGACCTCGCGCATCATCAGCAACTGCCCGGCCGAGAAGCTGTTGCAGCTCTTGATCGAATTGATCAGAAGACCGTCCGCTTCATATTCGTTGATGTAGTTCACCAACATATCGATGCGCATTGGCAGGCTGCGATTGGTATAGACGCCAAGGCAATATTCGGCCAGCGTCTCCAGCGGCTTACTCGGGTCGTGACGGAAGCCGAAATCGTAGACGCCGCCGACCTTGGTGTAACTCGAGGCGACGACCACCGCACCTTCATCGTAGAACATCTTCCAGAACTGGCGGAAACTGGTGTAGTTGGGGGGTCCCTCGACGACCAGCCTATATTTCTCTTTGCCCATGTCGCCGTCGGGCGTGACCGGACCCTGTCCTTTGGCCAAGCGATCCTCGACCTCCTCGCGCAGGAAGCGGTAGTAGTCGATCGCATCCTGGGTGCCGCGGAAGGCGCCGAAGATCGGTCCGATGTAGTAGATACCGCCGAAATAAGCGTCGATCGGCGACGGTTTCGCCTTGGCGCTCTGCAGCACGCGAACGAGATCGTCCTCGGCCTTGGTCGATTTTTTCAGATGTTCGCGCAGTCGGTCGATATCGAACTTTACCCCCGAAACCCGCTCAAGTGTGGGAATGACCTCTTCCTTAAGCTGTTTCACCATGTAGTCGATCATATTTTTGGTAATCTTGCCGTCGCCCATGTAAGGCGTATGCAGCATGATCGTTTCGCACTTGTATTGCTCACGCAGCAGCTCAAACCACTTCATGAAGGTGAAGCAGCCGGTGTAGGAGAGCAGCAGCACATCGGGATTGGGAAACTTTTTGCCGTTGGGTGCGATATTGCCCTTGGCCATCATCCCGATGTCCGACTTCACGTAGGTGCAGACGTCTTCCGAATGGCCGATCTTTTCCGCTTCAAGCACGTAGCTGCCGCTCACGCGGCGCAGCCCGTTCTGAATGGCATTAACCTCCGGCAGATTGTTCAGGAGATCGAAGCACATGATCAGTTCGTTGAGATTGCCGGGCACGAAGGTGGCGGCCACTTTGTGGCCGGCCTCGGGCGCGCTCGTCAGGCGATCGTAATGCGCGGCCATCATCTCTTTCTGTTTCACCATGGAAGCATCCTTGATGACCTCCTTCACCGGCGCCCTGGAGGTTACAATCCTTGTCGTTGTCGTCATGCTCCGCTCCATAGTTTGATTGAATCGGCGAAGGTGCCGGCCTGTTCCCTGATCGGCTGCATCTGGCCGGAGTTCTCGGCGTACTTGAACGCGATGTAAGGGATGCCGGCTTCCTTGAGCACGTGCTGCAGCATCGGCCGCTCAAGCAACGCCGGATCGCAAAAGCTCGGCGCGGCAAAGATTACGCCTTCCGCCGCGGTACGTTTGACCGCGCGAACGAGATGCTGACCCTTTTCTTTCTGATTCGGTTCATACTTCGCCGCCGTCGACTCGGAATGATGCAGAAAAGCGAGAGAAAGATTCCGAAGCGGATCGCCTTCGATCCCGACGTCGCCGGTGAGCCAGCGGGTGACCAGCAGAAGATCGTCGTCCACCACGTAGCAGCCGGACAGTTCGAGCGACTTTATCAAATTGAGCGGCGGCTGCTCGCAGAACATGCCGGTTAGCACGACGCGGCAATTGTCACGCATCGGCCGCTCGTCGGCTCGCGCCGCTGCAAGATAGTCGCGCAGCAAGACGCTATGCTCCTCTACCGGGAGCACGAGGCCAGCGCGTACCATCAGATAGACCTCGGCAGCGGGCGCCTGCCACGGCCGTTCCGCCCGGAAGTCGTAGAGCTCGCGCATCAATTTGCGGTTCTCGTTGTAGACCGCGATCGAGTGCCACAACTCGTCATCGGTTATCGGCTTGCCGCGTAACTCGCCGAGATCGTGCCTGAGTTCTGCCAATTCGTTGGCGTAGAAATTCCCCCCGATGTCGTCCCGGTAGTTCTGCGGAACGTCGAAATAGTGCGAATAGACATGGGGGAACATCAATTTCCACATTCCCGACAGATTGCGGATCACATCGCAGATCGACGGGAACAGCATGCCATCGACAAAATCCAGCCGGCCCGACACGCCGAGCTCGATGGTCGACCGCGGGATGCGGCAGATATAGCTTTGGTAATAGGCATCGCCGTGAATGACCTCGAGCTGGTCACCACCGCCGACAATGCCGAGCGGCAGCATGCCGGCGGCGTGAATGATCTCGCGCGGCACGTAGATCGGCATGTAGCCGACCACCTTGCGGCCAGGCTCCGCTGCTTTCCATTTGCGGGCGGAAGCGAAGGAGAGATCCTCAAACAGCGCGTTGGCGCGTTCGACGATGTCGGCCGTGGCCGAAGGGTTCAACGATGTTGCCATTGCGGCGACCCCTTTGCGATAAAAGCCTCGAGACCGGCCACAGCGTCGTGGGTGGTCATTAACTCGTCGAGATAGAGCCGTTCGACGGCACGGATTTTTTCCTTGACGCGCACGACGTAGTCGAGGCGTGCCGCCTTGACCGCATAGCGCAGTGAGCTCGCGCTCTTCGGTCTCAGATGTTCCTCGAAATAGGCGAGCGCGGCATGTTCGGGATCAGCGGCGGCTTCATGGGCGATGCCCATGGCCGCCGCCTCGGTGCCGGTGATGCTGCGACCGGACACCAGCAAATCGAGCGAACGCACCGGGCCGATCAGTTCCGGCAACAGGCAGGAGGCGGCTGGCGCAAACACGCCAAGCTTCATTTCCGGCTGGCCGAGGGCGGCATCCGGGGCGACGAACATAAGATGACCGGCCAGCGCGACTTCGAGCCCACCGCCGAGGCATTGGCCACGCACCACCACCAGCAACGGCACCGGGGATTCGATCATGCGCAGCACCAGGCTGTGCAGCCCAGCCAGCATGGCAGCGCATCGTCCCGGCAGATGCTCCTCGACGCTGGCGCCGAAGCTGAAATGCGGCCCTTCGGCATCGAGAATCACCGCGCTGAGTTGGCTATTGCCGCTATTGCGCGCCAGCGCCGCGTCGAGCGCCGCGATCATGGCGGCATCGACGAGATTGGCCTTCGGCCGGTTAAGCCGTAGCCGCAG
>JBGQCE010000271.1:0-5498 GCA_041495185.1 Bradyrhizobium sp. | reverse complement strand
GCCAAGGTCGACGACCTGCTTCATGCCGCGCGCCTCGACCAGCGCGCGGGGATCTCCACCCTCTTGCCAGACGATTTCGAACAGGTCCTTGGCGATCTTGCCGGAGATCGTGCCCTCGCCGATCAGATCGACAATGGTGCCAAGCTGTAGAGCCGAAACCGGCGACGACGAGATGTCCCGGCCTTCTTTGTTGAGCCGCCCGAACAGTTCGTTGATCACCCAGTTGGCGGCGAGCTTGCCGTCGCGGGCCCTGTCGGCGAGATCAGCCAGCACGGTCTCGAAGAAGTCCGCGCTCTCGCGTTCGGCCACCAGCACGCTGGCGTCGTAGGGCGAAAGGCCGAAGCCGGCGATGAAGCGCGCCTTCTTCTGGTCGGGCAATTCCGGCAGGTCGGCCTTGAGTCCGGCGACATAAGCTTCGCTGAACTCCAGCGGCAGCAGGTCGGGATCGGGGAAATAGCGATAGTCGTGCGCTTCTTCCTTGGAGCGCATCGAGCGGGTCTCGCCCTTGTTCGGGTCGAACAACCGGGTTTCCTGGTCGATGGCGCCGCCGTCTTCGAGAATTCCGATCTGGCGGCGCGCCTCGTATTCGATGGCCTGGCCGATGAAGTTGATCGAGTTCATATTCTTGATCTCGCAGCGGGTGCCGAGCGCTTCTCCCGGCTTGCGCACGCTGACATTGACGTCGGCGCGCAAGGAACCCTTCTCCATGTCGCCGTCGCAGGTGCCGAGATAGCGCAGGATCGAGCGCAGTTTTGACACATACGCCTTGGCCTGCTCCGACGAGCGGATATCCGGCTTGGAGACGATCTCCATCAAGGCGACGCCGGAACGGTTGAGGTCCACGAACGACATCGTCGGGCTCTTGTCGTGCAGCGACTTGCCGGCATCCTGCTCCAGATGCAGCCGCTCGATCCCCACCGCGACGCTTGTGCCATCAGCCAGTTCGACGATGACCTCGCCCTCGCCGACGATCGGCGACTTGTACTGGCTGATCTGATAGCCCTGCGGCAAATCCGGATAAAAATAGTTCTTGCGGTCGAACACCGAACGCCGATTGATCTGCGCGTTCAGGCCAAGGCCGGTACGCACGGCCTGGCGCACGCATTCTTCGTTGATGACCGGCAACATGCCCGGCATCGCTGCATCGACCAGCGAGACATGGCTGTTCGGCTCGCCGCCGAATTCGGTCGAGGCTCCGGAAAACAGCTTTGAGTTGGAGGTGACCTGGGCATGGACTTCGAGCCCGATCACGGTTTCCCAGTCGCCGGTGGCGCCCTTTATCAGTTTGCCGCTTGCTGCGCTCATGCTCTTCCAGCTCCGAGCAGTGCCGACACCATCTGCTCCCATTCGTTCTCCAGGGAATCGGTCGCGACCGGCTTGCCGGCCTGGCGGTACCAATAGCCGGCGTTGCCGAGATCGCCCTCGACACGGTGCAGATAGGCATGGACCCAGGACGCATCGGCGCTCGCGTCGTCCTGCGCGATCTTGTGCGCCTGGTCCCAATTGCCCTTGGCGGCCCACCAAAGTGCTGCCAGCGGCGCAGCGATATCCGGCGCGGGAGCTGCGCCTGCCAAACTGGCTTTGAATTCGGCCATCGTCACCACCACCTCGCCGGCGTGAAGCGTCCCGCCGCCTGCTCGATCACCTCGCCGAGCGAGAACAGCGTTTCTTCGTCGAACGGCCGGCCGATCAGCTGCAGGCCGAGCGGCAAGCCTTGCGCATCCTTGCCGGCGGGAACGGCGATGCCGGGCAGCCCCGCCATGTTCACCGTCACCGTGAAGATGTCGTTGAGGTACATTTCCACGGGGTCGGCGCCCTTCTCGCCAATGCCGAACGCCGCCGATGGCGTCGCCGGCGTCAGGATCGCGGTGACGCCCTTGGCGAAACAGTCCTCGAAATCTTTCTTGATCAGGCTGCGGACTTTCTGCGCGCGCAGATAATAGGCGTCGTAATAGCCGGCCGAAAGCACATAGGTGCCGATCATGACGCGGCGGCGGACTTCGGCCCCGAAACCTTCGGCGCGGGTGTTCTCGTACATCTCGCCGATAGAACGGCCGGGCACGCGCAGGCCGTAGCGCACGCCATCATAGCGTGCCAGATTCGAGGAGGCCTCCGCGGGCGCGACAATGTAATAGGCCGGTAGTGCATATTTGGTGTGGGGCAGCGACACCTCGACCAGTTCCGCGCCCGCTGCCTTCAGCCAGGCTGCGCCCTCGGTCCAGAGTTTTTCGATTTCCGCGGGCATGCCGTCGAGGCGATACTCTTTGGGTATGCCGATCTTCATGCCGTGTACGGACTTTCCGATCGCGGCCTCGTAATCCGGCACTTCGCGATTGACCGAGGTGGTGTCCTTGGGGTCATGACCCGCCATCGAGCGCATCAGGATCGCGCTGTCGCGCACGGTGCGCGCGATCGGCCCGGCCTGATCGAGCGAGGATGCGAATGCGACGATACCCCAGCGCGAGCAGCGCCCGTAGGTCGGCTTTAAGCCCACTGTCGCGGTGAACGCCGCCGGCTGGCGGATCGAACCGCCGGTGTCGGTCGCGGTCGCGCCCATACACAATAGCGCCGCCACGGCGGAGGCCGAGCCGCCGGACGAACCGCCGGGCACCAGCGTGGTATTGGCGCCTTCGCGCCGCCACGGATTGACCACCGGGCCGAAGCACGAGGTCTCGTTCGACGAGCCCATCGCAAACTCGTCATTGTTGAGCTTGCCGAGCATGACGGCGCCGTCGCGCCAGAGCTGGGAGGTGACGGTAGATTCGTAGGTCGGCACGAAATTGCCGAGAATTTTCGAGCATGCGGTGGTGCGCACGTCCTTGGTCGCAAACAGATCCTTGATCCCGAGCGGAATGCCGGCAAGCGGACCGCCCTGCCCTTTCGCGATCTTCGCATCAGCCTCGCGCGCCATAGCGCGGGCCTGATCCGGCGTTTCCATTACAAAGGCATTGAGCGCGCGCGCCGCCTCGATCGCGGCAAGATGCGCGTCGGTCAGTTCAAGCGAGGTGAAAGACTTGTTCGCGAGGCCGCGTCTAGCCTCGGCGATCGTCATCGATGTCAAATCGGTCATTTATTGATCGGGCTGCAGAAGAACGGAGACAGTGTCTTGTCGTTGGCCGGGTCTTGTTTGGCGCGAGCCTTGTCGGCGGCTTCGAGCTGATCGAGGACAGCGTCCATCGCCTTGTCGGGATCGGCGGCCTTGCCCTGCCGCTCCATCGCGTCGAGATAGTTCATATAGGCCTGATAGGCCCTTTCATCGTCGCAGAGCAGACACATCGGATTTCCCGCCTCAATAAGACTCTTTTGTTTGACGCGTTTTCTTCATGCGAACCGGTACCCACTTCGCTCGAAAACGCTATGTTACTCGACGACTTTCGGCACCAGAAAGAAATGGTCTTCCGTGGCCGGCGCGTTCCTGACCACGTCGTCGGCGATTTCGCCGTCATTGACCACGTCAGCACGCTTCTTCATTTCCATCGGCATGACCGAGGTCATCGGTTCGACGCCATCGACGTTCACTTCGCTAAGCTGCTCGACGAACGCCAGCATCGCGTTCAGCTCGCCCTGCAGATGCGGAATCTCGGTCTCGGTGACCGCGATCCGCGCGAGATGCGCGATGCGGCGGACGGTGGCAGCGTCGACGGACATTATATAAGGCCTCTGGCAGCGAATTCAGCCCGCCGTATAGCAGAGGGGGCTTTTGTGCCGCAACCGCGAGCGCGCGCCCTGTCAGCCCGCCATCTGGCTCAGCCGCGCCAGCGCCGCGCCGGCCAATGCCCGGGTCAGCTCGGTGGCCGGCATCTCGCGGCCGAGCCGGATCGCCTGCCCCGCCCAAAGACTGGTGAAATCGACCTTGCCCAGCTTTTCCGCAGCAGCCTTGAGGGGCGACAAGCCCGTCGCGGCATGGGGAAACGCCGGGGCGTCCGGCGAAATCGGGCCGACCTCTGCCATCACGCGGTTGGCGACCCCGCGTGCCGGGCGCCCGGTCATGACGTTGGTGATGACGGTGGAATCGTCCCGCGCCTGGGCAAGGGCTGCGCGCGCCGGCGCAATCACCCGGGATTCCGGACAGCGCAGATAGGCGCTGCCGATCTGCACGCCTGCCGCACCCAGCGCAAAGGCTGCTGCGATGCCCCGCCCGTCGGCGATGCCGCCCGCCGCGATCACGGGGACCTTCACCGCATCCACCACCTGCGGCACCAGCGCGAAGGTGCCGGGCTGCTCGGCTATATTCTCGGTCAGGAACATGCCGCGATGGCCGCCAGCCTCAGCGCCTTGGGCGATGATGGCATCGGCGCCGTTTTCCTCGAGCCAGATCGCCTCCTTCACAATGGTCGCGGACGAGATCACGACAGAGCCGGCGGCCTTGACGCGCCTGACCAGCGCCTGATCCGGCAGGCCGAAATGGAAGCTGACGACTTCGGGCTTCAATTCCTCGACGAGTTCGCACATCGCGGCATCGAACGGCGCGCGGTTGGCGGCATTGACCGGCGCCGCCGGGTCGAGCCCCAACTCTTTATAGTAGGGCGCCAGCCGCTGCCGCCATCCGGCCTCGCGCTTCGGGTCGGCATCCACGGCCTTATGGCAAAAGAAATTCATATTGACCGGTGTCGACACGCGTTGCCGGATGATGTTGACCTGCTCGCGCGCCTTCTCCACCGACAGCATCGCGCATGGCAGCGAGCCCAGCGCACCGCCCTGTGCCACAGCAATCACCAGCTCCGCATCCATGATGCCCGCCATCGGTGCGAGAACGATGGGGAACTCAGTCTTGAAAAGGTCGAGAAGTCGGCGGTCGGGCCACATGGTCTGCTCGTTCAGATGAGTTGGGGATTGGCGCGGGCATCGTTGCCGGGGCCTCAACAAGGTTAGCACTCCACGACGCCTGCGAGCTATGCATTCACCCCCCTCCTGACGCTCCAGCGCCGCAGTGCGACTCCCGCCCAAATCGCCTCGACCAGCCCGAACGGCCAGGCGCCTTGCAGAAATCCGTAAATTGAGCCCAGCGCACAGGCGACCGCAAACGCGAGGATGAACCAGCGGCTGCGATCCTCCAGCGCGTAGCACACGAGCATCGCTGTGACCGCGAACAAACCGAATAATGTCAGCCGGTCCATTGATCCGCCTTTCCCGCTTTGCACGGATTGCGGCCCGCGTGTTATGCGAACGCCATGCCTGCCCTCATCCTACCGCTGATCGAAGCGAGTTCGTACTGGCCTGAACGCGGCGCGCTTGTCGGCCTCGATTTGGGCACCAAGACCATCGGGGTCGCGGTGTCCGATCCCGATCGCAGGCTTGCGACCGGCGTCGAAACCATCCAGCGCAAGGCCTTCAAGGCCGATGCCGCGCGCCTGCTTGCCATCGCCACTGAGCGCGATGCGGTCGGCTTCGTGCTCGGCCTGCCCATCAACATGGACGGAAGCGAAGGACCGCGCGCGCAATCGACCCGCGCCTTCGCCCGCAATTTTTCGAAACTCACCACACTGCCCATCGCGCTG
>JBGQCE010000270.1:0-5512 GCA_041495185.1 Bradyrhizobium sp. | reverse complement strand
TCCCGAATGCGCTCCTGGGTCCGCGCCCGTTCCCGATAGCGGGCCAGCGCGCCTGCAGCGGCGGCGCTCCCCCGCCCCCACATCCCGATGGCGTATCCGGCGACCCGGCCGGTCGCACCGCCCGCCCAGACCAGTTCGAACGGGGAAAACAGCCGCCAGCGCTCGTCGCCCCACAGAATGCTGCGCGCGATCAGTTGCCCCGCCATCGCCGAGGTGTTCAAACCCTGACGGCCGAAGCCGCTCGCTACCCACAAACCGCGACGCAACTGGCCGATCTGCGGCATGCCGTGCACGGTCTGTCCGACAGCGCCGCCCCAGACCTCTGATATCTCGACCCGTCCGAGCCGGGGAAAAATCGTGCGGATCCTGCGCGCAATGGTGGGCGCGAAACGCTCGGGCCGCGCGGCCCAGGTGGTTTCCGGGCTCGCCCACATCAAGCGGTCGCCGTCCACGATCCGGAAATGATCGATGCCGTCGCTATCGGTCACCGATCCCCTGAACGTGATCGTCTCGGCAAGGCGCTCGCCGAGCGGCGCGGTCACCGCGGCATAGCGCCAAACCGGCAGCAGCGTTTCCGACAACCGCCGCAGCGGCGCGCCGAGATGAATGTTGCCGGCGAGCACGATGTGCGAGGCGCGCAAACGCGCCGACGGCGTGACAATGCGCTTGCGAATGCCCGACGGATCGATGCTGACGACCGGCGTGTCCTCGAAGATCCTTGCGCCAGCACGTCTGGCCAGCGCGGCAAGACCATGGACATATTTGCGGCCGTCGACCTGAAACGCCTTCGGATAATACACGCCGTGGAAATAATGATCGGTCTTGAGCTGATCGCGCACGCGGTCGACCTGCCATCCCTCCACTTCCGTCTCAAAATCCTCGCCGAGCATCTGCAGCCGGCTGATCAGCTGATCGCCGGCCTCGACATTGGATACTTCAAGGGCGCCCTCGCTCATGGCGATGCCCGGCATCAATTCTTCCGACGCGAGGGCCCGGACGTATTCGGCGCCTTCCTTCGACAGCGACCAGAGTTCGCGGGTGTCTTCGAATCCGATCCGTGCGATCAGCTCGCCGATCGGAAGACCGTAGCCCGGCATCACCGTGCCGAGATGATGACCGGATGCATTCCAGCCGACGTGCCGGCCTTCGAGAACGGCGACGCTTGCGCCCAGCCGCGCGGCCTCCAGCGCCACCGTAAGGCCGGCAAGGCCCGCGCCTACGATGGCGATGTCGACATCCAGATCGAACGAAAGCCGCGAGCGCTCTTGCATCGCCGGGGCATCGGGTCCGTTGGTCGCGCTTGTGGAAGTCTCGCTCATATCGTTTTCTTAAGGACCGATCGGGCGCTTGTCACCTTGTCTAGTGGAACCAGCTTGTACATTAATCTGCAGACTTGAAACGAATCGAGATCGCGCCATGCGCCGTTTGATGCTGCTGCGTCACGCCAAAACCGAGAATGACGCGCCCTCAGGCCGCGATCAGGACCGCCGGCTCGACAAACGCGGCCGCGCCGACGCAGCCGAGATCGGCGGCTGGATCGGCCGGCATCCGCCTTTTCCGGATTCCGTGCTGGTTTCGCCCGCCGTCCGGGCGCACCAGACCTGGGACATCGTCTGGGAGGCGATAAAGGATTTAGGCCGGGAGCCGCAGGTCGAACTTCTGCCTGAACTTTATGGCGCCGACCCGTCGCAGCTTCTGCAAACCATTCGCGCTGCATCCGCCACTGACCCGAAGCGGCTGATGGTCGTAGGCCACAATCCCGGAATGCATGAACTGGCGCTGGCGCTTGCCGGCAGCGGCGACGCCGCCGGACGCAAGGCGCTCGCGGACAATCTGCCGACATCGGGCCTTGCCGTATTCGACTTTGCCGTCGATTCCTGGGAGGACGTGGCATTCCGCCGCGGACGGCTGGTGCAGTTTGTCAGCCCGAAGCTGCTGAAAAAAATTTCAGGCGATTGAGCCAGACCCGGCAAAGCCTCAATCTATGCTAGACTGATGACGAACTGGAGGTGCAGATGTTCAAATCCATTCTGGTCCCGATCGATCTCGCCGATACCGAACTGGCGAAACCCGCGATTGCGACCGCGGCGACGCTGTCGCAAACCTACAGCGGCACGGTGCGCCTTCTGAACGTATTGCCGATGACGCCGGTGATGCTGGCGGAATATGTGCCGGCCGATTTCGACGCCCAGCAGCGCCAGACCTCCGAGGAGGCGCTCGCCATCGTGGCGCGAGAATCCGGCATCGATGCATCGCGCATTTCAAGCGTGGTGCGGCAGGGCGGCATCTATCACGAGATCCTCGAAGAAGCCGCCGCGATGAAGGCCGACCTGATCGTCATGACATCGCACCGGCCGGCGATGCGGACCTACTTTCTCGGCTCCAACGCCGGCCATGTCGTGCGCTACGCCAAATGCTCGGTGCTGGTGGTGCGGCACTAGCGCACCTTCGCCGCTTTCACGCTACGGCCATTCCGCGATAAAACCTTTGGCCATGTAGGGCTCGATCTTGTCCCATTCGGCGAGAACACGGCTTCGGAAGACGGGATCGGTATGCCAGAGCGAGAGCGGAGTGTCGAAGCTGTCGACGGTGACCAGCATCTTCTCCACCTCCGGCCAGTATCGATGCAGCGTCATCGGGTAGCGGCGCGCCGTCCAGGTGTTGCCCAGACAAATCACGCTGCGGATATTTCCGAGCCCGAGGGCTGCTTCGATGATCGGCAGTGCGAACATGACGTTTTCGCCGGTGTTGGTCGCGCGGTGTTCTTCCAGGATGCGTTCGGGCGGGATGCCGCGTGCAACCATCGCGGACTTCATGAGCTCGCATTCGGAAAGCCGCGAGCCCGGCGTCATGCCGCCGCTTACAATCGACCAGCGAAAGAAACCCTCGCGCCAAAGCCTGAAGGCTTCATCGACACGCCGCGCGACATCCTCGCGCGTGCCGAACACGAACAGGAGATCGGCCGGCCTGATCGGCGTGGAGATCAAATGCCTTGCATTGATGTCAGCTATTTCTTGCTCGGTAGGCAGTCGGGTATGCCGATCCTCCACAGTCCGCCTCGCGTCACAGCCGGAACAGGCGCCGCTACGATGCCGTGCACCGGCCACATCGCGAAGTCACATTTCATTGCGCTTGATTACGGCACCGTGCCGCTCGCCCTCACGGCAGCAACGCTTCCGGCAAATGACCGAACGAATAGCTCCGCGGCCTGTTGCGTCTGATGAAGCCGCCGATCTGCCAGGCAAACAAGGCGGCGAAACCGACCAGGAACAACGCGCCCCCGAATTCGCTCGTCGCGATGGCGCGAACGAAGAGTCCTGCCATCGCGATCGCAACCAGCGTCAGCAAGATGATGGCGGCGGCATAAATGCGCGGCCTGAGGCCGCCGATCAGCGTGGCCGTGCTCCCGGCCTGCTCCATTCGCTGATGCAGCCGCGTGATGAAGATCCGATAGTCCTGATCCTGCGGCGCCATCAGGGCGGCGGTCTGCCACGTCGTCGAAAGAATGGCGATGCGCCCACCGCTCACATTGTCGATGTCGGCGCGAAACCGGCGCGACTGCATCGACACCGGCCGGTACGACAAGCGGATCGCCGAAATCCCGGCGTATGGCCACAGCCCGGATTTGCCGGCAATGCGCCACGACAGGCCTTCGCCGGTCAGTTCGAACTGATGTGCAGCTCCAATCAGCGACGCCTTGTAGGCGTAGCGGGCGACGGGCGCGACGTCCGCCGATATCGGAGCATGGTCCTGCTGTAGCTTTGGCAATCCGCTAAATCCCGTTCATCGCCGGCGCATGATCCGCCAAAGTGTGAGCGGTTTGGCGATCAGACATGCGCTCTTTCAATAGAATAGAGTCCGATCGGACGCAAAAACCGGATTCCACTTTTGCTGATCGCGCTCTTGTCGGCTTGCGCGCACCGCCGGCTTTACCTTACAAGCGGACCATGGCCGAGACGACCTATTTTCCGCGCCGCCTGATCCTCGCCGGCGCCATGATTTCGGGAGTGCTGCTGGCGCTCGCCGTACACATGCTGGGCGCCCGCTACGGGCTCGATCTCGGCGGCCTGTGGCGATCCGATACGCGCGAGTTCATGCCCGCGGGCGCAGCCATTGCGTGGTGGCTGATTGCGACCGTCGGCTTCTCCGGCGGCTATTTCACCGCGACCCTTATGGACAGCGCAGTGGCGGGGCAAATTCCGCCGCGGATGCGGCAGTTCCTGATCGCGGTCGGCGTGCTGGTGCTGGCGGGCGCAGGCCAGGCGGCTTCCGCGCCGAGTCCAATCCCGACAATTTCGGGCGTGCTCGCGGGTCTGGCGGCGCTGTGCCTCGGCGCGGCGATGGCGTTCTGCGGCGCACACTTTGCGCTGCGCAAGGCGTAACATTCGAGGGAACATGAATCGACGCGAATTCATTGCCGCCATCGGCAGCGCTGCACTGTGGCCACTCACGGCGCACGCGCAGGAAGCCGGCCGCATCTATCGCCTCGGGCTACTCATTCCCGCCACGCGAGCGTCCATCGAGCCCTTTTTCGATGAGCTCCGCATCAACGGCTTCGTGGAAGGCCAAAACCTTGTCGTAACCGGCCGCTACAGCGTCCGCGCGGAGCAGATTGCCGAGAGCGTGGCAGCCCTGATGAAGACCGAGCCTGAGGTGATTCTCTGCGGTCCCGAGAGCTATTTGCGCGTGATTCAGCCTGCGACGCGTACCATACCGCTCAATAGCATGAGCGAGGATCTGGTCGGCGAAGACTTTGCCGCTTCACTCGCCAAGCCCGGCGGCAACGTTACCGGGGTCAGCCTGCTTTCGCCTGAGCTTGACGGCAAGCGGCTGGAAATCCTGATCGAAGCCGTGCCCGGCCTGCGCCGGATGGCTGCGATCGCTCATTCCGTCACCGCGACGAAGCAGCATCTGGAGCAACAGCAGGAGCTGGCACGCTCGCGTGGCGTCGAGCTGTCGGTCTTCCCTTTTGCCACGGCTTCGGACATCGCGCCCGCACTCGACGAGGCGAAGGCGCGCGGCGCCCAGGCGATCAATTTTCTGGCGACGCCACACCAGATCATCAGCCGCGACCTGATCCTGGATCACATGTCGAGGGTCGGCTTGCCGGCGATCTATCAATGGCCGGAGACGCCTGATTTCGGCGGCCTCATCGGCTACGGTCCGCCATTCGCGCAAATGTACCGTCAGCGGGCGCGGCAGGTCGCCAAGATGCTGCGGGGCGCCAAACCCGCCGAGGTGCCGGTGGAGCAGCCGTCGAAATTCGAACTCGTCATCAACCTCAAGACAGCGAAGGCGATCGGCCTCGAGATTCCAGCAGGCCTCGTACTCCGCGCCGACCGGGTGATCGAATAAAACGGCGCGTTTTCGTCAAGCTGATGACACGAAGGGAACACACGGGACGCGATTCGTATCTCCTGCGTTAAGTCATATGTACGGCATGTGACAGCCACAGCGATCCAGGGCTGAAGCTTGCGTTGTCAAGGACTGCACAACGCCACGTTTTTGCCCT
>JBGQCE010000269.1:0-5530 GCA_041495185.1 Bradyrhizobium sp. | reverse complement strand
TCGTCGCGATCATGATCGTTATCGGCCCGACGATGACCGGCGAGTCGCCGCGCCAGCTCCGCATTGGTTTCAACCAGCAGCTTCGGCGAGCCTTCCGGCCGGATGAAGATCGGGTTGGCGTAGAACCAGGCGTTCGAGTAGGCCTGGACGTCGAAGGTCACCCTCTTGACGCCGTTGACGCTTGCCAAGTGCGTCGGGCAAGCAGCGTCCGTGCAGCTTACCAGAGAGTTGTTGACGTCGAGGAGCGGGTTGCCGGCGCTGTCGGTGACATTCGGAGTTGCGACCGGAATGTTGGTGCCCCGAGCGCGGATATAGCTCGGTGTATTCGCCGCGGTGAAAGTGGTCGTGAACCTCAACCGGGTAGATCCGCCCGGCATCGCCCTGCTTTGCATATGCGTGGCGGGGACCTGCTGGGCGATCACGGTCGTGGGGTTGTAAACAAGCGCCGCGCCGGCGACGCCGCCGGCATTTGCGGGGAGGCTGTAGTTCGGATCGGACGGCGAGATCACACCGCTGATACGGCCGGAGATCAGGTCGACGTGGTCGAGCGACGGCTTGTTCAGTGGCCGGTTGATGCCCACCTGCGCCAACAGCGGATTGTTGAAGCTGTAGGGGCTGTTGTTGCTGGCCGGGACGGTCATCTCCATCTCGATCGTGACTTTTTCGCCAGGCCTTACAACCAGCGTTTCGCCCATCGTCTTCCAGTCGTCGCCGTCGCGACCATGGGCACGGAACACCAGATCCGGACCGATGATGCCGGCATTGACCGAATAGGAATTGCCCGAACGCATACCATCGACGATCGACTTGGCGCTGAAGTCTTCGGAGTTCGGAACATAGAGTTTGGTATACTCGCCGGGGAGGAAGTCGGACGTGGTGAATGGATCGCGTGCGCCGGCGGCGCCTCGATTGTGCCAGTCGGAGCTCACATAGATGAAGGAATTCCGACCTTCGCCGAGCAAGCCGTCCCACAATCCGCCGACCTTGGCGGTGTAGACGCCGCTCATGCCATAGGTGCCGCCGCCGACCGCGCCAGTCCCGTAGGACCCCGAGCCGCCGGTGAGACCGCCCTGGGCCATGTGACCCGGCGCTTCGATGCCGAATGCAACGGTCGGACCCGCATTGTTGAAGTCGCGGAAGTGCTCGATGTTGTATCCGTTGCTGCCATTCGGATTGAATGCGCCAGCGCGTTCGGAATGGGTCGGGATGACATAGGAGGCAAGCGGAAAGTTCGCCTGCAGCCACTGAACGCCCGAGACCGCCTTTTGATGCCCCAACGTGCCGCTGTTGTTGAAGGATTTGCCCGTCCAGATCGGGTTATTGGAGGCGTCCACCGGACCGATCGCGTCGCCGTCGGCGCGGTCGAAGAGGAACTCGAACTGCGCCATTTTGTTGGCGTTGCCAAAGCCTCGCGGATTCTGGCCCGCGATCACCGCGACGTCGGTGTGCTCGTGCCCGGGAACGACCCATTCCAGCCCTTCGACCAGCACCTTGTTATAAATCTGCGTGCGATTGACGATGATGGGATATTCGACTTCTTCGATGTGCTGCCAATGCCACATCGTGGCGCCCGTCCCCGTGCCGTTCGGCGTGCCCTTCAGGCTGGTGACCGTAATGCCGTCGATGGTCTGGCCGAGCGTCTGGCTCCAGGTGTGCGTGGTGTCGCCAGGTATGTTGGCGCTGGTGTCGCTGAAGCGGCAATCGCGATTGCCCGAACCGCCATGGTTGCCGAGCGTGAACCAGTCGAGGTTGAAATTCTGGCCGCCGGCGGCGGCGACGCCGGTCGCGACCGCGCGGTCGATCGCATAGCCGGCCGCAACCGAACCGTCGATGCAGGTGTTGTGATTGTGCATGTCGCCGGCGACATAGGGGTTACCCCTCGGTCTATCTCTATCTCCCCGTTCGTCGGCTGTGGCGGTGTGCGTCAGGGCCAACGAGACCGAAGCCGCTGTCAGCAAAAGTGTTTTAGTAGACGGAAACATTTAGTCGCTCCCCTTCAAGGATTCCGATGTGTGCCAATCGAAACCATACGCACCCAAGTGTGCGCATTTTTCTATGGCTGAACGAAATCAGAGTTCGGAGACAGTTTAGTGAACGTTTTATTTCAGAGCGGGTTGTCATCAAAAAATTAGACCGGACACCCGGATTTTTTTGCGTTTCGATTTTTTTTCATCAACTGTTCGATTGACAAGTGACAGACTGCCTGCGCCGTTGCATAAACCAGCCCACACTTCGGGCCGAGAGAATTGTGAAAGAAATATGTCAACGTCAGCATTGCCAAACGACAGACAGACCCTTCGGATATCGCCCATCGGTCGCCCCGGCCACAGCGCCGCCGATCCGGCGGATGGCGCGGAGCATTTCTCCCGGCCTGTCCTGTCCGCCGCCGCGCGCTTTCTGTGGCGTGAACCGCTGCTACATTTCTGTGTGCTGGGCGCGCTGATCTTCGGCGCCGATGCGCTGCTGCACCCGCCGGCGAAAGACAACAAGGAGATCGTCGTCAGCAAGGCGTTGCGGCAGTCCTTCATCGACGGTTTCGACGAGGACAAGCAGCGCGTGCCCTCGGAGGTCGAATTGCAGCAGATGATCGATAATTGGGTCGCGAATGAAATCCTGTACCGCGAGGGAAAGGCGCTCGCCGTCGATCGCGGCGACGAAATGATCCGCGAGCGCATCACCTACAAGTTACAGGAGCTGATTTTCGAACAGATCAAGGTTCCGCAGCCGACCGAAGACCAGCTTCGCACCTGGTTTGCGGACAATCACGCGCGGTTCGACGAGCCGGAGCGGGTCGGGTTTTACCTGACGCCGCCGACCGACGAGATGACCGCGCAGCGGCAACTCATCGACATTGAGGGGCAGCACGAATCCGAGGATCTCCAGAAGCAGACCCGTGCCATTCTCGGACGTCCGGTCGCCAGCCTGGCCGCGTCCTTTGGCGACGCCTTCCGCGATGCGCTCCTGGCGCTGCCTGTGGGACAATGGAAGGTACTCAGGTCGAAGGATGGCTGGCACGTCGTTCGGCTGGATTCCCGGCACGCAGGCGTGCTCGCCAGTCTCGATAACGTCCGGGACGAGGCCGTCCGAATCTGGCTGACCGATGAGACCCGCAAACGCACCTGGGAAGCGGTGAGCCGCCTGAAGGCGCCCTATGCTGTGCGGTACGAGCAATGATGATGCCGCGCTTGGTGCGGGCGGCCCTGCTGCTCCTCATTGCGACGATTCTTCCGCGTGAACTTGGCGCGCATGAAGCCACGCTGGGCGTGCTTGAATTCCGCGAGGTTCGGCCTGGCGCATTCGTTGGCCGCTGGAGCATGGAGCCGGCGATCGGAGCAGCGCGTGTCGACCTGCGGGTGCCGCCGCATTGTTTCCTGCGTCTGCCGGAGATGAATTGCGGCGAGAAAGGATTGGTCGGGCCGATCACGATCACCAATCTCGGTGCCGACATGTCGGCAGTGCTGATCAAGATCATTCCGATCGCGGACCAGCCGCGCAGCTATACGATCTCGGCCGCGAACCCGGTCGTTTCGCTGCTCGGCACCGGCGCTCCGACGCTGCAGACCTGGATCGAACTGGCCAAGACCTATGTGAATTACGGGATCGACCACATCCTGCTGGGCGCCGACCATCTGTTATTCGTGCTGGGGTTGATCTGGATCGTGGGCGGCGGGTGGCGGCTGGTCAAGACGATCACGGCCTTCACGATCGGACACAGCGCCTCGCTCGCCGCCGCCGCCTTTGGGCTGATCGGCGTGCCGGAACGCCCGCTCAACGCTTGCATCGCGCTCAGTATCGTGTTCGTGGGCGTTGAAATCGTGAAACAGCAACGTGGAGAAGCCGGGCTGACCGCGCGCTACCCTTGGGCCGTCGCATTTACCTTCGGCCTGGTTCACGGCATTGGCTTCGCGAGCGCGTTGGCGGGATTGGGTCTAGAACGCCGCCTGCTGCCGGCCGCCCTGCTCTTCTTCAACATCGGCGTAGAGATCGGGCAACTCGCTTTCGTGCTTTTGGTGCTGGCTCTGATCTGGGCGCATCGGCGCCTTGACGCGGTGTTGCCGCGCTGGGGCAACGCCTTGCCGGCTTACGCGATCGGTTCAGTGTCGATGTTCTGGTTTCTAGGTCGTCTGCTACGCGTTCTCGCCACCACTTGACAGGAAACGGCCGAACCATGTCCTCCCGTATTTTCCCGCGTCTCGCCGTTGCGCTTGCAGCCCTCGCGCTGGCGCAACCCGTGTTCGCGCACGAGCAAGTCGGCGTGGCCGGTGGTCTCGCCAGCGGGCTATTGCATCCGCTGACCGGGATGGATCATTTGATTGCGATGGTCGCGGTCGGGATCTGGGGCGCGCAGCTTGGGGCGCCGGCGATCTGGGTGTTGCCGATCACCTTTCCGCTGGTGATGGCAATAGGCGGTGTTCTCGGCGTGCTGCGTATTCCTCTGCCGATATCGGAGGTCGTGATCGCGCTGTCGGCCCTGGTTCTGGGAGCTGCGGTGGCAGTGCGCCTGCGTTTGCCGTTTGCCGCCGCCGCCGCCATCGTTGCGGTGTTCGCGGTCTTTCACGGATACGCGCACGGGGCCGAACTTCCGAACTCGGCCAATCCGCTGGCCTACGGCGTCGGCTTTGTCGTCGCTACCGGCCTGCTCCATTTGTGCGGGATCACGATCGGCACGCTGACACGCTGGCCCGCAGGAGGGCGATTGATTCAGGGGATCGGCGTGGTGATCGGTGCACTCGGCTGCTATTTTCTCGCGCAAAGCCTCGGTGCGGTCGTATGAGGTACCGGTTCCCACGCACATCGATCGCCACCGCGACGTTGGTCGCTTCGGCGCAAGCGGCAGATGCGCACATCGTCGCCTCGCGCCTCGGCGATTTTTACGCCGGCGCCTTGCATCCGTTGACCGACCTCCAGGATCTCATCCTGTGGGCCGCCATGGGCATGCTGGCGGGCTCGCTTGGAGCTTCAAGGGGACGCTGGCTTGTGCTGGCGTTCCCGCTGGGGCTTTTGGCTGGTCTGGGTTGGGGGCGAGCGACCGGTTTCGTTTCAGCGGGGCCGGCAGCAGACGCCGGAATGATTCTTGTGCTGGGCTTGCTGCTGGCGGCAGCAGCGCGAATTCCAACGGCGTTGCTCTGCGCGATCGCTTTCGGATTGGCCGTGATGCGCGGAGCCGCGAATGCAGGCGATCTCGGGCCTGAGACCGATCGGCTGCTGTTCGCGGCAGGGTTGGCCTGCGCCGGCTACGCCGCCATCACGCTCACCATGGCCCTGACGTTCGCGCTCCGACGGCCGGACGCCGGCCCCTCGATGGCCTGGCGAGGGATCGCGATCCGCGCATTCGGCGGTTGGATCGCCGCAATCGGGCTCATGATGGCGGGACTAGCTTTCGCTTCGTGAGTAGGTGACATAGGGAGCCCCGGCCTTGCAGGGGTAGCAAGCCCTCCCCCAGCATTACGACGACCATGCCTATTTGGCGGCAATCTCGATCGCCCTGCGCAGAAGAAGCTGCTAACCGATATCGAGACTGGCAGGATCG
>JBGQCE010000268.1:0-5535 GCA_041495185.1 Bradyrhizobium sp. | reverse complement strand
GTTGTAAAGAATCTTGTAGGTGATGTTGACGCCGGCTGCGGCCGCGGCCCGCAGCGCGAGCAGCCCCGAATGCGTGTAGGTACCGTCGCCGAGGTTCTGGAAAATATGGGCTTCGCTGGTGAAGGGCGCCTGACCGATCCAGTTCGCGCCCTCACCGCCCATATGCGAGATGGTCGCGGTGCGCCGGCTTGGGATCGAGAGCACCATGCCGTGACAGCCGATGCCGGCCATCGCGCGGCTGCCTTCCGGCACCCTGGTCGAGGTGTTGTGCGGGCAGCCGGAGCAGAAATATGGCGTCCGCTGCAGCGCCATCGGAGCGCGCATCGTTGCCGGATGTTCAAACGCTTCCAGCCGCGCCAGTCTTTGTTCCAGCACCGGGCTTTGGTGACCGAGCCGGCGCAGGCGCGAGACCAGCGCCGAGGCGACCATGGTCGGCGTCAGCTCGCCTTCACTCGGCAACAGCGTCGCACCTTGTTCGTCGCGTTTGCCGACGACGGAAGGACGCCTCGCCGCATCCATGTTGTAGAGAATTCGCACTAGTTGATCTTCGATAAAGCCACGCTTTTCCTCGACCACCAAGACGTCCTGCAACCCTTCGGCAAAACGTCTCGCGCCGCTCTCTTCAAGCGGCCAGGTCAGCGCGACCTTGTAGATGCGAAGGCCGATTTCCTGGGCGTCCCGCTCGGAGATTCCGAGGTCCGCGAGCGCCTGCCGCAGATCCAGATAGGCCTTGCCGGTGGCGATGATGCCAAGCCGTGCCGGTTTGCTGTCGAGCACAATGCGATCGAGCTGGTTCGCTCGCGCGAATGCCGCGATCGCCGCCATCTTCGGACCGTGCAACCGCCGCTCCTGTTCGAGCGGCGGATCGGGCCATCTGATGTTCAGCCCGCCCGGCGGCATTTCGAAATCCGATGGCAGCACGATTTGTACGCGCGTCGGATCGCTGTAGATGGAAGCGGAACTCTCGACGGTTTCCGAGATCGCCTTGAAGCCGACCCAGCAGCCGGAGAAGCGCGAAAGCGCGAAACCATAAAGGCCGAGATCGAGATAGTCCTGCAGCGTTGCCGGATTGAGGATTGGCATCAACGCCGCCGCAAACACCGGTTCGCTCTGATGCGCAAGGGTGGAGGACTGGCAACCGTGATCGTCGCCGGCGAGCGCAAGCACGCCGCCATGTCGCGAAGAGCCGGCCGAATTGGCATGCTTCAAGGGATCGACCGAGCGGTCCACCCCGGGTCCCTTGCCGTACCATATGCCGAACACGCCATCGACCTTCGCGCCCGGAAACATTCCGACCTGCTGGCTGCCCCACACCGCGGTCGCCGCAAGATCTTCATTCAAACCCGGAACGAACGCTATATCCTGCGATTGCAGAAACGATTTTGCCCGCCACAGGGCGTTGTCGTACATGCCGAGCGGCGAACCCCGGTAGCCGGAGATAAATCCGGCGGTGTTGAGATTTTGCAGGCGATCTCGTTCGCGCTGCAACATCGGCAGTCGTACCAGCGCCTGGATCCCGGAAAGGTAGATCCGCTTGGCCTCGAGCCGGTATTTGTCGTCCAACCCGACCTGCATCAGCGTCATCTTGTTGCTCCGTTAAGTCGTCAGGGCGGGGTGGAACGTTGGGCGAAAGCCTTATTGTTTCATTATTAGCAGCTATCCGCACGGCACAGACAGGCGATCGACCCCAGGTAGATCGATCCGGTTGGTCAGTGAAAAGGATGTACCGCCAATGTCAATATCATCGGAGAAATTCATCGGATCCGTCCCGGGGCGCGGGGCACCGGCGCCGTTTTATTGACATTGATAGTGCCATATCATTAGATGACAGGTCAGGGAGAGCCAGATGACAGCGTTCCCATGCATCGTCCTCGCGCATCGGTGGGTCCGCGCTGGAAAAGCGCCGGCCGGCTGCTCGATCAGCGAAGATTGCGCGATGAGGACGGCATGAACGATCTCGGCAAGACGTCTCAATACAGGTTGACCGCGGCCAAGACGGCTGAGGCGGCGGATGGCCGAAAGCATCGCTCGCAGAAGAGCCAGATGCTCATCGTCAATGCCATGCTTGAATTGGTGGCCCAGGGCAATCTGGCGCCAAGCGCCGATCAGATCGCCGATATCGCCAAGGTGGGACGGCGGTCGGTGTTCCGTCATTTCAGCGATATGGACACGCTGTATCGCGAGATGGCCGACAGCATTGCGGCGACGATGGATTCGATCGTGCAGCGGCCGTTCGAGGCGGCCGACTGGTACGGGCAGGTCCTTGAACTCGTCGATCGGCGCGCAATGGCTTTCGAGAAAATGAAACCGTTCCTGCTCGCCGGACAGCTTCACCGCCATCGTTCCCCGTTTTTGAAGGCATCGCACGCGCAGTTTGTGGAAATGCTCAGAAAGATCCTGCTGGGAATCCTCCCCAAAGACGCTGCCCGCGACGCTTTTCTGGTCGAGGCGCTCGACATGTTGCTGAGCTTCGAAAGCTGGAGCCGGCTGCGCGAAGACCAGGGCCTCAGCATCGCGAAATCCAAACGTGTCCTGAAACAGGCGATGGAATCGCTGCTGAACGGAAACCGATACGCGTGATCTTCCATCAGATTTCCGACTGGAACGACGCCTATGCGAATGGCCCCAACATCCCCGGTGGCGAGCGCTGGCCGGCGGCATGGGTGCAGCCTGCTCAGGCCTATCGCGATGAACTCCAGGACTCTGGTCGCGCAACGCTCGACATTGGCTATGGCGAGCGGCCGCGAAACCGCTTTGATCTTTTCCGGCCCGAGGGCCGGCCCAGGGGCCTGGTCGTCTTTGTTCATGGCGGGTTCTGGCGCGCCCTCGACAAGAGCTTCTGGTCACACCTCGCATGCGGGTCCGTTGAAAGCGGCTATGCGGTGGCCATGCCTTCCTACACGCTTTGCCCGGCCGTTCGCATCGCAGACATCACGCGCGAGGTTGCCGCCGTCATCGAGCGGGCAGCCGCGATGATCGAAGGCCCGCTCTTCCTGACAGGTCACTCCGCGGGCGGGCATCTTGTCACGCGGATGATTTCAGCGACATCGCCGCTCCCGGACCTTGTTCGGGCGCGCATCCGCAATACGGTCTCCATCTCCGGCGTCCACGACCTTCGCCCGATGCTGAAGACCGCCATGAATGCCGACCTGCGGATCGACGCCGCGGAAGCGCAAACCGAAAGCCCGGCATTGCTGGAGCCCTTGCCCGGTACCCGAGTGACCTGCTGGGTGGGCAGTGCAGAGCGCCCCGAATTCATCCGTCAGAACGCACTTCTTGCCAACATCTGGACCGGGCTCGGCGCGCAAACCTGCACGATCGAAGAACCCGGCCGGCACCATTTCAACGTCATTGACGGTCTCGCCGATCCCCATCACCCGATGGTCAAGGCTCTTTTATCTCAGTCTTGAGAGAGCTATCTCTAAATCGGATTTGAAGGAAACGACGGGGAGTGGGCCTATGTCTGGCAATGCGGACATCGTTGCCAGAGGGGCGCGGGTAGAGCGTTTGGGACGCGACTTTCGTTGGCCTGGCGACCGGCGCGTGGCGGTCGTCTTTAACGTGGCCTACGAGGCATGGTCTGACGGAAAGCCCCCCGGCATCAGCCCGATGGGCAATCCGTTGCCATCAGGCGCATTCGATTCCAACTCGCTGTCCTGGGGAAGCTACGGCGCCGAACGCGGTATCGAGCATCTCATGGACGTGCTCGCCCGTACCGAAATTCGCGCAAGCGTGATGACCAGCGGAATCCTGGCGCAGCGTTTCCCGCAAACCGTTCGCGCCATCGCCGGCGCCGGGCACGAGATCGTCGCGCATTCCTGGGCGCAGGACATTATCCCTTCGACCCTCACGCCGGAGGAAACGCGCGCGGATATCACGAAGACAACGGAAATCCTGACCAAAGTCGCGGGCGTCCGGCCGTGCGGCTGGATCAGTCCGCGCGGCACCGCGAACTTCGACAGTGCGCGTTTTCTCCTGGCTGCCGGCTATGCGTGGCAGGGCGACGCCTTCGACGACGACCGCCCCTATCTGCAGAGGTTCGAGAACGATAAGAAAATTGTCGCGATCCCGCTCACCATGGAGCTCAACGATCTACCGCATGCCATGCGCTTCGGCCGCTCGCCGCGAGCGTTCATCGAACTATTTGACGACTTGATCGGCCACTCCCGCAGGAACAAGATCGAGGCGGTCATGATCGACGTGACCGCGCATGCTCACGTCTATGGCCGGCCGAACGGCGCCTGGGCCTATGAAGAGATCGCGAAGAAGACCAAAAGAATGAAGAACGTGTGGATTGCGACACGCGAAGAGATTGCAAGTCATGTCTTGAAGGTGACCGGTTAAGAATAAGACCTGGCGCGCACAAGAAGCCGACATCGGGAGGATATTATGTTCGCCAGGAAATCCGGCTACCCGTCGCGCCGGGAGATTCTGCGTACTGCCGGTTTTGCGATCGGTGCGATGGCGGCGCCCGGACTTGGCCTGAAGCAGGCGAGGGCGGCAGGGTATCCCGAACGTCCAATCAAGATCATCGTGCCGTTCGCTCCAGCCGGACCGACCGACATCATGGCGCGGATCCTCAGCACGCATCTGGGCGAAGCCATTGGCGGCACCGTGATCGTCGAGAACAAGCCGGGGGCCGGCGGTAATATCGGGATTGGTGCAGCGGCGCACGCCGAGCCGGACGGCTACACGCTGCTGATCACGTCCAGCGCCTACGTCGTCAATCCCGGCCTCTACGCGAAAATCCCCTATGATCCCTATAAGGATTTCGCGCCGATCGCCGAACTCGGGACGTCGCCGAACGTGATCATGGTCGGTCCCAGGCTCGGCATCAATTCGATTGCCGATCTGATCGCGCGCGCCAAGGCCAATCCCGACGAACTCAATTATGCAAGCCCCGGTATCGGTACCACGCCGCATCTGTCGGCTGAGCTTTTCAAGATTGTCAACGGCATTCAGATGACGCATGTGCCGTTTTCCGGCGCGGGTCCGGCCATCCAGGCTATACTCAGCGGCACCACGCAGGTTGCCTTTGCGGCGCTGCCGCCCGCGC
Organism: Bradyrhizobium sp.; assembly: GCA_041495185.1. Classification (GTDB taxonomy): domain Bacteria; phylum Pseudomonadota; class Alphaproteobacteria; order Rhizobiales; family Xanthobacteraceae; genus Bradyrhizobium. Next base: position 479 of record JBGQCE010000268.1, on the reverse strand, counting down.
ATCCGCACATCGCCTCCGGCGCGCTGAAAGCGCTCGCCGTCACCGGCGTGCATCGCTGGTTCGACCTGCCCGATGTGCCGACCATGGTTGAACTCGGCTACAAGGATTTCATCTCCGACACGTTCCAGGGTTTTTTGGCGCCGGCAAAGACCGCGCCGGCCATTGTCGAACTGCTATCCGCCAAGTCGCTCGAAATTCTGAAACGGCCAAAGATTGCCGAGCAATTGCGCAACGATGGCTTCGAAGTCCTCGCCAACGGCCCCGAAGGCATGCGAAAGCGCATCGACGACGAGGTGCCGAAATGGCGCGACATCGTTGCCAAGGCCGGCATCAAGCCGGTCTGATTCGGATCGGCGTTGCGGCTGATCGGTATCGCCGAGTACAGCATTCCAACAACAGAAACTTTCTGAGGAAACGCATATGGCCAGACGACTGATCGATATCTCCGTGCCGCTGCAAAATGACGTGCCGGCCGATCC
>JBGQCE010000267.1:0-5552 GCA_041495185.1 Bradyrhizobium sp. | reverse complement strand
GCCGGATGTCGATCGCGACTTCGTCGGCGCCGGCGTCGGCAGTATCCTGTCGGGCCTGATCGGCGCATTTCCGGTCAATGCCAGCCCGCCGCGTACTGCTGTCGTTTGCGAGACCGGCGGACGATCCCAACTCGCGGGCCTTGTCGCCGCGGCAATCGTGATCGCCTTGCTGGCATTCGGCGCAGCACTTCTCAGCCGAATACCGAACGCGGCGCTTGGCGGCGTGCTGCTGTTCGTCGCGCTGCGGATTGTTCGTGTCGGCCAGATCGCCGCGATCTACCGGCAGTCGCTCGGTGAATTCCTTCTGATCCTCTCGACTTCAGCGGCGATCATCGTTCTCCCGATCGAGCAAGGCGTTGGAATAGGCATTGCGCTATCGCTTTTGCACGGCATATGGAGCACGACGCGCGCCCGCGTGCTCGTATTCGAACGCGTGCCCGGAACCTCGATCTGGTGGCCAACGAGCCCGAATCTTCCGGGCGAACGGGAGTCCGGCGTCATTGTCGCAGGATTTCAGGCGCCGCTGTCCTTTCTCAATGCCTATCATTTCCGCAGAGACATCCTGGAGGCCCTGCAGTCCTCGCCGCATAAGGCGCGGCTGATCGTGCTGGAGGCAACGGGTATCGTCGAAATCGACTTTACCGCGGCCCAGATCTTGCGCGACCTCATTCGCAAGTGCCACGCCGACGGCGTCGATTTTGCGATCGCTCGCCTCGAGTCGGTCCGTGCTCAGGCGGCAATGACGCGGTTCGGCATCGATGAAATGCTAGGTCCGAACCGTTCGTTTCACAGTGTCGAGGAAGCCATAAAAGCGCTTGGCAAGAGCTAGGCCGGAACGATCGCTTTGCCGATCGGCCAGAACGTGATGCTCGAATTGCTGGCGGGTTAAACGGGCCGCCCCGCATGCGCCTCAGCGGCGATAGCGATTACCGCGCGCATAGGCCGGCCGGTTTTCCTGCGCCGGGCGGCTCGCCAGACTGACGCGCGCTTCGCTGGCGAGCGGAATCGCGGGCTTGAGTTCTTCAAGGAAGATCGGCCTGGAGAAATAGAAACCCTGCGCGTAGCGGATCTTGGTGGCGGCCTGCAGATAGGCGAGCTCCTCGAAGGATTCGATGCCCTCCGCGATGACGGTCATGCCCAGCGCCTCGCTGAGCGATTCGATCGCCCGCAAGATACCCTGGCTGCGCGGGCGCTTATGAATATCGGTGATGAAGGATCGGTCGATCTTGATTTCGTCCGCGGTGATGTCGGCGAGCGCCGACAGCGACGAATAGCCTGTACCGAAATCATCGATCGATATCCCGACCCCGAGTTTGCGAAGGATCGGCAGGATCTCGGTCTGAAAATGGGTTTTGGCGACAAAGGCGTCTTCGGTCACCTCGATCATGAAGCGGCCGGGAAACCCGGTCGCCTCAAGGGCCTGCGCAAACGAACGCATGAAATCCGGATTACCGGCCTGCTTCGCTGCGACGTTGATGCTGATGCCGGCATCGTGACCGAAGGTTTCGTTGATGAGGTCGATCGACTTGACGATTTCCGCCAGCACCAGATGCGTAAGCTCGTCGATCAGTCCGAGCTCCACCGCGAGATTGATGAAAGTGCCGGGCGCCTGGATGATGCCCCCGTCGTCGCGCAGACGGACCAGCGCCTCGATGCCCATGATATCATGGGTCCTGATGTCGACCTTGGCCTGGAACGCGCAGCAGAAGCGCCTTTCCAGAATGGCGAGCCGCAGCGACTGTTCGATCTTCATTCGCGCCAGCGCCTCGCGCTCCATGCCGGCATTGAAGAAGGCGGCCGCACCCTTGCCTTCGTTCTTGACGCGATACATCGCGATGTCGGCGTTCTGGCGCAGCACGTCGTAGCTGCGGCCATGGTCGGGATAGAGGCTCACCCCGATCGACGTGGATGCGAATATTTCCGATCCATCGATGAAAAACGGCGCCTTCAGCCGCTGCAGCGTGGAGTGGATGTATTCCGTCACCTCGCGTTCGCTCTGGATCGGGTTGAGCAGCAGCATGAATTCGTCGCCGCTGATCCGCGACAGCATGTCGGATTCGCGCAGGTCCAGCCCGAGCCGCTTTGCGACCTCGATCAGAAGTGCATCCCCGATCGGATGGCCGTAATAGTCGTTGATGTGTTTGAAATTGTCGATGTCGAGAAACGCGAGTGCGAACCTGGTCCGCCCTTCGTCGCATTGCAGGAGGCTGTTGGCGCGATGCTCGATCACACGCCGCATCGGCAGGCCGGTCAGCTCGTCGTAATAGGCCGAGCGGAACAAATGTTCCTCGACGGCCTTTTGCTTGCTGATGTCAGCCGAGCTCGAAAGCAGGAGATTGCGGTCGGCGATACGAACCGGACGATGGGTCGTGAGAAAGACCTGCTTGACCTCGCCGCTGGTCACGCATTCTTCCGCGATGGCGGCGCGGCCGGAGCGCAGCAATTCAAGACCGGCTTCACGACGTCGATCCAGTTCCTTCGATGCGGCGGGCTCGCTTGCGGCAAATCCAAGCTGAACGGCTGCGGCGTCGTTCACCAGCAGGAAGCGGCCATGCTCGTCCTGAACCGTCACACCGGCCGGGAGCATTCTGAAAACATCGCGCAGAATTTTCAGCTCGGTATCGCCGGCGAATTCGCTATCGCGTTCCGTCCCGGCATTCTGCAGATGGTGTTGATGGCGGCTTTGCATGACCGCCGACTTTGACCAAGTCTCTTGTAGTTTTAGTTAAATGAAACCCAGAAAGACGGGGCCAACCATGTGAGCGCCCGTTTTGAACCGGCGTCGTCTTATTTGTCATTAACAGAGTGTCAATGCGGGTCCGGAATGCCAGGTGCTGAGCCGCGGGGAGTACCGAGGCCCGCAGGTTTGAAGCGGCACGCAGCTTCAATTCCGCGGTATGCGGCACTGCATCGTGCAATGAACCCCGGTCTTCAGGAAGGCGATCTCGGTTTTGCCGTCGAATGGCCGGAGTGCCGAATTCAGGAGCTTGGTGCCAAAGCCTGCCTCCCCGATCGTGCCGACCGGGGGGCCTTCGGTCTCGTCCCATGTAATGTTGAGGCGATCGTCCGACACGGACCATGACACCTGCAACAGCCCGCGCGCGGAAGAAAACGCGCCGTATTTCCCGGCATTGGTGGCAAGCTCGTGAAAGATCAACGCAAGGCTCACCGCCAGCTTGGCGGGAAGAAACAGCGGATTGCCGTTCAGGGTAAATCGAACATGGCCGTAAGGTCCGAGTTCACTGAGCAGGAGATCCTTGATATCGCAGCCGCTGCCGTCGACCCGCGCGATCAGATCGTCGGTCGCCGACAGCGCCCGTATCCGCGGATCGATACTGGCCCAGATCTGCGGCTTGTCCTTCAGGATCTGATGGAGAACCGCGTGAATGGTCGACAGTTTGTTCTTCAGCCGGTGCTGAAGCTCCTCGATGACGAGCTTGCGGTACTCTTCCTCCTGAATCAGGCTCTTTGAGATCTGCTGCTGTCGCGAGACGATCGATCGATAGTGCTCGACGCCCCATATCGTGATGCCGCACACGATCAGATAGATCGCCAGAAGCGCCAGTCTTGCGAAATCGGCCGTCGCGTCGCTGAAATTGACGGTCAGGCCGAGCGTGCCCCCGACGAGCGCGGTCGCGATCCCGACCCGGAAGCCGCCGAGCGCTGTGGCAAAGAATACGGCCGGAAAATACGGAGTGAAGAATACATCCGGCCGGATCAGCGAAAGGCCCCACCGCGCCGCGGTCGACAGCGCGACGCAGGATGCGGCAAATCCGATGCTGAAAAGCGGCGATGGCCGGGATATTCCCTGCCAGCCCCGCCGAAACTCCTCGACCAATTTCATCATGGGTCACATCAGCCGATCGGCGAATCCAAAATAAGGCCGAGCATAGAGGAAAATACGCGGGTTGCGGCCGCAAAGAGTGACCGCCGGCTTCGGTTTCATGACACGATGCGCAGCAAGCATGGCTTGCGTTGTTCCGTCAGGCCGGAGATATACTTGGAACAACATTACCAGGGGAGAACAACATGGGACGGCTAAGCGGCAAGGTCGCGGTGATCACGGGTGCGACGAGCGGCATCGGACTGCGGACTGCGGAGATATTTGTTACGGAAGGCGCGAAGATCGTGATCGCCGGCCGCCGCGTGCCCGAGGGCGAAGCATTGGCCAAGAAGCTCGGCGCCAATTGCGTCTTCCGTCAAACCGATGTGACGGTCGAGGACCAGATGCGCGCATTGATCGGGCAGGCGGTCGAAAAATTCGGCCGCATCGATTGCCTGTTCAACAATGCCGGCGGCCCGGCGCAGACCGGCGGCATTGAAGGCCTCGAGGTAGGACGCTTCGACGCCGCGATGGCTACGCTGGTGCGCAGCGTGATGCTAGGCATGAAACACGCCGCGCCCCATATGCGCCGCCAGGGCTCCGGCAGCATCATCAACAATGGCAGTATCGCGGGGAGGCTCGCCGGATTTTCCTCGTCGGCGGTCTATGGCGCGGCCAAGGCCGCCGTCATTCACCTGACCAAATGCGTGGCGATGGAACTCGGCGAATCCGGCATCCGCGTCAACAGCATTTCGCCGGGCGCGATCGCCACCGGTATTTTCGGCAAGGCGCTGGGCTTGTCCATCGAGGCGGCGGAGAAAACGCCCGACGTGATGCGCGAGGTCTACAAGACCGCGCAGCCTATACCGCGCGCCGGGCTGCCCGAAGACATCGCGCACGCCGCGGTATTTCTCGCCAGCGACGAATCCGGTTTCATCAACGGGCACGATCTGGTGGTCGACGGCGCTATTACCGGCGGCCGCAACTGGACCCAGCAGCAGCAGGGCTATGTCGCCTTGCGCAAGGCATTCGATCAGGGTGCGGGATAGCGGTCCCCATCGTCATTGCGCGCGAAGCGAAGCAATCCATCGGTCGGGCCAAGAGCTGGATTGCTTCGTCGCGGAGCCTGTCATCGGGCGCGCATTCGCGCGACCCGTTGGCTCCTCGCAATGACGAAAGGGACATGGTGCTGGAGATAAGGAGGACTCAATGTCCGCAATATTTGCGCCGCTGGATATGTCTCCCAGGCGGTCCATGGCGCGGCCATTCCATATCGCCGTTATTGCCGGTCTCGCCTGCGCGTTCGTGATCGGCAAGGCGATGCCGATCACGATGGACGCTATCTCGACCATTGTCGCACCGCTTTGCGCGGTCGGCGATCCCGCGGGATCGACGCTCGATACCGTCGAGCCGATTGCCTCGCACGCTTTGCCGAATGTACCGGGCAAGCGCGTCACGATCGTGAGCGTGTTCTATGGCCCCGGCGGATTTACCCGCGCGCACCGGCACGCGGGCTCGGTCACCGCTTATGTCACCAAGGGTGAGATCCGCTCGCAGCTTGTCGGCGGTCCCATGGAAACCTTCAAGGTGGGTCAGTCTTTCTTTGAGCCGCCAGGGGCAACGCATCTGGTCTCGGCAAATGGGAGCAATACCGAACCCGCCGAACTGATCGCGGTGTTCGTGGCCGACGAGGGCGCGCAGCTCACGACTTTTATTGAATAGCGATCTC
>JBGQCE010000266.1:0-5559 GCA_041495185.1 Bradyrhizobium sp. | reverse complement strand
GCGTTAGAGCCGCCTCGATCGCCTATTTCGGCAAGGAGCCTAAACGCTTGTCGCTGGCGGAATCCGCGCTGCTGGTGGCGTTGCCGCAATCGCCGGAAACCCGCAGGGTCGATCGCTACGCCGATGTCGCGCGCGCGGCTCGCGACCGCGTTCTCGATCGCATGGTCGAAGAGGGCCGGGTGCCCCAGGAGGACGCTGTTCAGGCGAAATCGGTGCCGGTGCCGCGACTGCGCAAGCCGATGCCGATACTCGCGCCGCATTCCGCCGATCAGGCCATCGCCACAGTGAAAGATTCACCCGTGATCAGGCTGACGCTTGATGCCGGTTTGCAAAAAAACCTCGAGGCGTTGGCGCGCGATCGCGCGATCGCATTGGGTCCGAATATTTCCGTGGGCATCATCGCGGTGGACAATGTGAGCGGCGATGTGCTGGCGCGGATCGGTTCGCCCGATTATTTCGACGACCGGCGCGCAGGCCAGGTCGATATGACCCGCGCGGTGCGCTCGCCGGGATCGACGTTGAAGCCGTTTATTTATGGCCTCGCATTCGAGGATGGCTTCGTTCATCCGGAAAGTCTGATCGACGATCGGCCGATCCGGTTCGGGAGCTACGCGCCGGAAAATTTCGATATGACCTTTCAGGGAACGGTGCCGGTGCGCAAGGCGCTGCAACAGTCGCTGAACGTGCCGGCGATTGCGCTGCTCGATCGCGTCGGTGCGAGCCGTCTGTCGTCGCGTTTGAAGCAGGCGGGAGCCAATCTGGTGCTGCCGAAAGACGAGGCACCGGGACTGGCGATGGGTCTCGGCGGCGTCGGCATCACGCTGCAGGATCTGGTGCAGCTCTATGGCGGGTTGGCGCGGCTCGGCAACACGCGGCCGTTGCGCGAGTTCGCGAACGACCAGCAGCGCGAGTCGCGACGGCTGATGGATCAGGTCGCGGCCTGGCAGGTCGGTAATGTGCTGATGGGGACCCCGCCGCCCGAAAATGCTCCGCATAACCGGATCGCGTTCAAGACCGGCACCAGCTACGGCTATCGCGATGCCTGGTCGGTCGGGTTCGATGGCCGCATCACCATCGGGGTCTGGGTCGGACGTCCTGACGGCGCGCCCGTACCGGGTCTGGTCGGCCGCACCGCGGCTGCGCCGATTTTGTTCGATGCCTTCGCCCGCACGGGAAAACTGCCCGTCACCCTGCCGAAGCCGCCAAAAGGTGCGCTGGTGGCGAGCAATGCAAAACTTCCGCTGCCGCTGCGGCGTTTTCGCCCCGTCGGCGAACTGGTCAGGACCGGCGGCGAGCAGGCCCCGCACATCCAGTTTCCCTTGAATGGCTCGCGGATCGACGCGGCCGGCTCAGGCGGTGCGCAATTTTCCGCCATGCCGGTGAAGGTAGCCGGCGGAGTACTTCCGATGACCATGCTGGTGAACGGCGTGTCAGTGGGCGAAATCGACGGCCGGCGCCAGCGCCTGGTCGATCCGCCAGGTCCGGGCTTTGCCAGATTGACCGTGATCGATGCCACGGGCGCCGTGGACACAGTTGTTGTCAGAATTCAATAGAGGTCAGCTAACCGGTTGTCCCGATGGTGGTTTCGGCGTATGCGGAACCGATGGCCGAGACCTATGCCCGCCCCCGATTTGGAGAGCCGCGCAACCCGAAAAACCGGGTGAATCCGGGTAGCAGGCTTGTCAGGGTGCTGGATTTTGTGTCGGGCAGCCATGTCCGCGCGATCGGGTTCCTCCTTTTGTGCGGTTTCCTGCTGTTCCTGCCCGGCTTTTTCAACATCCCGCCGATCGACCGCGACGAGGCGCGGTTTGCGCAGGCGACCAAGCAAATGGTCGAGACCTCTGATTTTGTCGACATCCGTTTCCAGGACGACGTGCGCTACAAGAAGCCGGTCGGCGTCTACTGGCTGCAGGCTGCTGCGGTCGAAACCGCCTCAGCGCTGGGCTTGCCGCGGGCGCAGCTGCGGATTTGGTTGTATCGCATTCCCTCACTGATCGGCGCCATCGGCGCGGTGCTGCTGACCTACTGGACGGCGCTCGCGTTCGTGACGCGGCGTGGCGCCATATTGGCCGGGCTCATCATGGGCAGTTCGGTACTGCTCGGCGCCGAAGCGCGGCTTGCGAAAACCGATGCGATGCTACTGTTCACGGTCGTGGCGGCAATGGGGGCGCTGGCGCGGGTGTATTTGTCCTGGCAGCGGGGCGAGGATCCCGTGCATCCGCCGTGGACATGGCCCGCCATCTTCTGGACCGCGCTGGCCGGCGGCATCCTGCTGAAGGGGCCGTTGATCCTGATGTTCGTCGTGCTGACGATTGGCACGCTGGCGATCCTCGACCGGACTGCAACCTGGCTGTGGCGTCTGCGTCCGGTGTGGGGCCTGATGTGGCTGCTGGTTCTGGTGCTGCCCTGGTTCGTCGCCATCTTCTGGCGCGCCGGCGATGCTTTTTTTACGGATTCGATCGGCGGCGACATGTTGAGCAAACTGGCGGCGCAGGAATCCCACGGCGCACCGCCCGGACTTTACCTGCTGTTGTTCTGGGTGACGTTCTGGCCGGGAGCCCCGCTTGCCGGGATGGCGGCGCCGGCGGTCTGGCGGGCGAGGCGCGAGCCCGGCGCGCAGTATCTGCTGGCGTGGCTGATCCCATCATGGATCGTGTTCGAGCTGGTACTCACAAAACTGCCGCATTACGTACTGCCGCTTTATCCCGCGATTGCTGTTCTGACGGTCGGCGCGCTGGAGCGTCGGGTGCTGTCGCGATCGTGGTTGAGGCGCGGCGCCGCCTGGTGGTTTTTGATTCCTGCGCTGGCTTCGATCATTGCCGTTGTCGGCGCGATCACGCTGACGCGCCAGCCGGTGTTTCTGGCGTGGCCATTCGTGGCGGCCGCGCTCATCTTCGGACTGTTCGCGTGGTGGCTTTACGACGACAACCGCGCCGAGCGCTCATTACTGAACGCCGTGGTCGCGGCGATGTTTCTGGCCGTGGCGATCTATGGCGTCGTGGTGCCGGCGCTGACGCCGCTGTTTCCGAGCGCAGAGATCGCGCGCGCGCTGCGCAACGTGGTCTGCGTCGGACCGAAGGCCGCCGCAGCAGGCTTTCACGAGCCAAGTCTGGTGTTCATGACCGGTACTTCGACGGTGCTGACGGACGGATCGGGCGCCGCGGATTTTCTGAGGCAGGGCAGTTGCCGCTTCGCGCTGGTGGAGCAGCGCTCGGAACGCAGTTTTGCCGCGCGCGCCGAAGCGATCGGACTGCGCTATAACGTTGCCACCCGCATCGACGGCTATAATATTTCGCAAGGACGGGCGATTTCCATCGCGATCTTCCGCTCCGAAGGTACGGAGTAAGATGTCCGCGCAGGCCGGCATCGGCGAATCCGCAAATTATCTTTCTCGATTCTTCGCCATGGTACGGCTGTCGCTTGCACAGCTGGTGCGCCCGCCATCGCACTCGCGACGTGCCGGGGCGGCGCGGAGATTGGCGCGTCACTCGTTGCTGATGGCAGCAATTGTCGGAGCCGCAATTATCGCGCTGATGTACGTGCTCGATGCAAGAGAGATCGGCCTGATGCCGCCGCGCGGCACCGCCAGTCTTTGGCCGATCCGTATCCTGACCGACTTCGGGAAATCGGCCTATGTCTTGTGGTTACTGGCAGGGGCGTTGTTTGCCTTCGCAATTCTTACCCCGCGATTGCGGGGAACCTCGCGATCCCTGCTGCTCGGCTTTGGCACGCGTCTGCAGTTTCTGTTTTTTGCGGTGCTGGTGCCGGTTCTCTCAGGCGAGATCATCAAATGGATCGTCGGGCGCGGGCGGCCGTTCGTGGGAGGCGAAGCCAACCCCTTCAACTTCGCGCACTTCGCCGGAACCGAAGCTTACGCCAGCTTTCCATCGGGTCATGCCATCACAAGTTTCGCACTGGCTTTCGCGGTTTCTGCGGTTTGGCCGCAGGCGCGGGTCGCGATGGCCGTGTATGCCGTCTTGATCGCCTTTAGCCGCCTGGTGCTTTTAGCCCACCATCCCAGCGACGTGGTCGCGGGGGCGCTGATCGGTGTGGTGGGCGCGATGTTTGTGCGGTACTGGTTCGCCGCACGCCGTCTGGGGTTCGCTATCCGTCGCGATGGCGCGATTGTGCCGCTGGCCGGACCCTCACTTGGGCGCCTTAAAAGGGTTGCCCGCGGGGCGTCGGCCCCATAAGAAGCGGACGCCGCCGAAGCCGGACGGAAAAGCGTTACCGGCCGCACGCCAATTCAAACGATGAGTGTTGATTTGTCATCCTCTGACGCAACCGCAGTGGCCGTTTCCATTGTTGTCCCCGTGCGCAACGAGGCCGGGAATGTAAGCCCGCTGATCGCCGAGATCGCGTCAGCCCTCGACGGCCGGTGGAATTACGAAATCATCTACGTCAATGACGGCTCAACCGATGCTACCGCCGAGCGGCTTGCAGAAATCATGAAGCAGCGCGGAAACCTGCGCCAGATCCGACACGCAACGTCTTCTGGTCAATCGGCGGCGGTGCGCAGCGGGGTCCGCGCCGCGCGCGGCGCGATCATAGCGACGCTCGACGGCGACGGGCAAAACAATCCGGCATTTTTGCCCGGTCTGATTTCAGCGATCCAAAATGGCGGCGATCGCACCGGTCTTGCCGCCGGTCAAAGGGTAGGACGCAAGGACACCGGCTTCAAGAAAATCCAGTCGCGCATTGCCAATGCCGTGCGCAATGCCATCCTGCGCGATGGCACCCGCGATACCGGTTGCGGCCTGAAAGCGTTCCGGCGCGAAGTTTTCCTGATGATGCCTTATTTCGACGGGCTTCATCGCTTTCTGCCGGCGCTGGTACGCCGAGAAGGGTACGAGATCGCCTATGTCGACGTGGTCGATCGGCCCCGCCATTCCGGCGTGTCAAACTACGGTTTCTTCGACCGGCTATGGATCGGAATCATGGATCTCGCAGGCGTTTGGTGGCTGATCCGCCGCAAGAAGCCGACGCCCGTTGCGACCGAGGTGACGTCATGATCGACATGTTCAACACACTCGCGACTTACCTGCACGATGTCTTCGTCGTCAAGTTCGATGGTTGGGTTGTTCTCGGGTTCGTGGCGCAGGGATTTTTCACCATGCGTTTCGTGGTGCAATGGATCGCGTCGGAACGCGCGCGAAAGAGCGTGATCCCGGTGGCGTTCTGGTTCTTCTCGATCGGCGGCGGGGTATTGCTGCTGGTCTACGCGCTGTATCGCAGGGACCCGGTATTTATCGCAGGCCAGGCCCTCGGATTGCTGGTTTACATCCGAAATCTGTATTTCATCATCGTCAACGGACGGCAGGCTTCGGCGGATGCCTGAATGAAGCGTGCCCGTGTGCTTCGGAAAGAGGGCGCGGACTCATATGCGCACGATCAAAGCCAGCGGAGTCGATCGATGTCTGCTTTCGGGGGTTATTCAGACGCCCCATCTCAGCTACTGGAACGAGACGCATCGAGGGCTCGGAGGCGCAATCGGGGAAGAGATCGCGTACTTTGTTCGTTGTGTCGACCGAAACGAGAAACCGACGGTCATTCAACCCG
>JBGQCE010000265.1:0-5565 GCA_041495185.1 Bradyrhizobium sp. | reverse complement strand
CATTGCCGCACTTCGGGGCGCTGTGATCGGTGGCGGGCTGGAGCTCGCCTGCGCGGCGCATATTCGCGTCGCCGAACCCAGTGCATATTTCGCGCTGCCCGAAGGCCAGCGCGGGATCTTCGTCGGCGGCGGCGGATCGGTGCGGCTGCCGCGGCTGATCGGGGTTGCCCGGATGACCGATATGATGCTGACGGGGCGGGCTTATTCCGCGACCGAGGGTGCGTCTTACGGCTTTGCGCAATATCTCACCGGGGAAGGCAACGCGCTTGCCAAGGCGATGGAGATCGCCGCAAAGGTTGCAGGGAATGCGCCGCTGACGAATTTCGCCGTGCTGCAGGCGCTGCCGATGATTGCGGAGGCCAATCCGCAAGCCGGCCTGCTGATGGAGTCCTTGATGGCGACCGTGGCGCAGAGCGACAAGGAGGCAAAGCTCCGGATCCGCGCCTTCCTCGATCACAAGACCGCAAAAGTGAAGCCCGCCTGACATGAGCGCAAAGCCCGACATGTCTGTCCCGACGGCGCGCAGCGACGCCCCGACGCGCGCCGGCAAGGTGCATCCGTTGCGCGCAATTTCCTTCGGCGATCCCGCCGTGACCGTCGATCGCCGCGATGACGGCACGATTTATCTGCGGCCGAAAATCGCGCTCGGCGAATATCCAGTCCGGCTCACCGACCGTCTGCATCATTGGGCCAAGGCGGAGCCAAACCGCATCTTCATGGCAGAGCGCGACGCGCGCGGTGGCTGGCGGCAAATCACCTACGCGGAATTGCTGACCTCGAGCCGGCATATCGCCTCAGGCCTGCTCGCGCGCGGCCTCTCCGCCGAAAAGCCGGTCATGATCCTTTCCGGTAATTCGATCGACCACGCGCTACTGGCGTTTGGCGCGCTCTATGCGGGAATACCGTTCTGTCCGGTATCGCCGGCCTATTCGCTGGTGTCGAAGGATTACGGCAAGCTTTCCTATCTGATGAAGCTGTTGACGCCGGGTCTGGTGTTTGCAGACGACGCCGGCAAATTCGCCGATGCGCTTGCCGCCAATGTTTCCCAGGAAACCGAGATCGTGGCGTCGCGCGGCGACGTCCCCGGCCGCAAGGTGACGATGCTTGGCGAGTTGCTGGCGACACCCGAGCATCCGGGCCTCGACGCCGCGCATGATTCCATCGGCCCGGATACCATCGCAAAGTTTCTGCTGACCTCGGGATCGACCGGCAATCCGAAGGCGGTCATCAACACCCAGCGGATGATCTGCGCCAATCAGGTGATGCTGCGCGAGACGCTGGCCTTCCTGAAGGACGAGCCGCCTGTCATCGTCGACTGGCTGCCGTGGAACCACACCTTTGGCGGCAATCACAATATCGGGCTGACGCTGTTCAACGGCGGCTCGATGTATCTCGACGCGGGCAAGCCGATGCCCGGCGGCATCGAGGAAACCGTGCGCAATCTTCGCGAGATTTCGCCGACGGTCTATTTCAACGTGCCGAAGGGCTATGAATCGCTGCTGCCTTATTTGCGCGATGACAAGGCGCTGCGCGCGAAATTCTTCCACCGGCTGCACGCGATGTTCTTCTCAGGCGCGGCGCTGTCGCCCTTTATCTGGAACAGCCTCGACGAACTCGCGGTGCAGGAAACCGGCTTTCGCGTCCCGATGCTGACCGGCCTTGGCGCCACCGAGACCGCGCCATTCTTCATGTCGGTGCGGCCGGCCACCAGCCGCTCCGGCCATGTCGGGCTTCCCGTGTCCGGCAACGATGCGAAACTTGTCCCGAACAACGGCAAGCTGGAGGTTCGCGCCAGGGGCCCGAACGTCACGCCGGGCTATTGGCGTCAGCCGGAACTGACCGCAGCGGCGTTCGACGAGGAAGGCTTCTATAAGTTCGGCGACGCGCTCAAGCCGGTCGACCCCAATGATTTCGACAAGGGCTTCGATTTCGATGGCCGCATCGCCGAGGATTTCAAGCTGGCCAGCGGCACCTGGGTCAGTGTCGGTCCGCTCCGTGCGCGGTTTGTCGCGGCCTGCGCGCCGCTGGTGCGGGATGTTGTGATGGCCGGCATCAACCGCGATGAGATATCGGCCCTGGTCGTTCTCGATCTCGACGGCTGCCGCCTGATCAACCCGACGCTTCGGCTCGACGATCTTGCCGCGACGGCCAGCGACCCGCTGATCCGCGCGGCGTTCCGCGAACGGTTCATGGAATTTCTGTCGACATCAACGGGATCTTCGACGCGGATTACGCGCGCGGTTCTTCTCGATACGCCGCTGTCGATCGACCGCGGCGAAGTCACCGACAAGGGTTCGATCAACCAGCGCGCGGTGCTGGATCACCGCAGCGGCCTGATCGACTTGCTTTATTCGCCAACACCGCCAGCACACGTGATAACGCTTAGCTAAATTCGGAAAAGCAATTTCGCCAGGGAGAGAACCATGCAGTTGAAGGATCAGGCGGCCATCGTCACCGGGGGCGCATCGGGATTGGGCGCCGCGACCGCGCGCAGGCTTGCCGCGCAAGGCGCCAAGGTTGCTATATGCGACCTCAACGCCAAACTGGCCGAAAGCGTCGCTGCGGAGATCAAGGGCGTCGCGGTGGTCTGCGATGTCGCCGACGCGGCATCTGCGGAAGCCGCCGTCGCCGCCGCGTCCAAGGCCCATGGCCCGGCGCGGGTGCTGGTCAATTGCGCCGGCATCGGCGCCGCCAGGCGGGTGATCGGCCGCGATGGTCCGATGCCGCTTTCCGATTTCGACAGGGTGATCAGGGTCAACCTGATCGGCTCGTTCAACATGCTGCGGCTTGCGACGACGGCAATGTCGAAGCTGGAGCCGCTGTCAACCGGCGAACGCGGCGTCGTGATCTCCACCGCGTCGGTCGCAGCCTTTGACGGCCAGATCGGCCAGGCGGCCTATTCGGCCTCAAAAGGCGGCATCGTCGCGATGACGCTGCCGATCGCGCGCGAACTGGCGCAGTTCGGCATTCGCGTGCTGACCATTGCGCCGGGGCTGTTCCTGACGCCGCTTTTGGCCGGTCTGCCGCAGGAGGCGCAGGACAGCCTGGCCGCGTCGATTCCGTTTCCGCACCGGCTCGGGCATGCCGACGAGTTCGCTTCGCTGGCGCTGCACATGATCGACAATCCCTATCTCAACGGCGAGGTGGTGCGGCTCGATGCCGCGCTTCGCATGGCGCCGCGCTGAAGGAAATTGCATGTTCGTCAACCGCCGGGAGGTGCAGATCCAGTGGGGCGATTGCGACCCCGCCAACATCGTCTACTACCCGCGCTACTTCGAGATGTTCGACGACTCGACCTCGATCCTGTTCGAGGCCGCCGGTTTCTCCAAGCAGGACATTATGAAAAAATATGGCCTGGTCGGGATTCCGATGGTGGATACGCGGGCGAAATTTCATATCGCCTCGACCCATGGCGACTGGATCACCATCGAGAGCCGGGTCGGGAGTTTCAAGCGTTCGAGCTTCGAGGTCACCCACAAGGTGTTCAAGGGCGAGGCGCTGGCGATCGAGGCGTTCGAGACCCGCGTGCTGGTCGGGCGCCATCCGGACGATCCGGCACGGCTGAAATCGGCGGCGGTGCCGGAGGAGATTATTGCGAAGTTCATGCGGGGCTGACTCAGGCCTTCGCATCGCCTAAAGAAGGGGCTGAGTTATCGGCTGAAATTTGATCTAGACTAAACAACAATATCCAAGGGAGGAATCGATGAAGAAGTTTTACCTGTCCGCCGCTGTCATCGCGGCGTCTCTGGCGCTGCCGGGGTTGCCCGCACTGGCGCAAACCAATGAAATCGTCATCGGCATCACCATCACGACCACCGGACCCGCGGCGGCGCTCGGCATTCCCGAGCGCAACGCGCTTGAATTCGTGGCGAAGGAAATCGGCGGCGTGCCGCTCAAGGTCATCGTGCTCGACGACGGCGGCGATCCGACCAACGCCACCACCAATGCGCGGCGCTTCGTCACGGAGTCCAAGGCCGACATCATCATGGGGTCCTCGACGACGCCGCCGACCATCGCGGTGTCCAACGTCGCCAACGAGGCGGGCATTCCCCATATCGGTCTCGCGCCGTTTCCGATTACCACGGAGCGCGGAAAATGGTCGGTATCGATGCCGCAGCCGATCCCGATCATGGGCAAGGTGGTCTACGCGCACATGAAGGCGCATAACGTCAAAACCGTCGGCTACATCGGCTACTCCGATTCCTACGGTGATCTCTGGTTCAACGACTTCAAGTCGCAAGGCGTTCCGATGGGCATGACGCTCGTCGACGAAGAGCGCTTCGCGCGGCCGGATACCTCGGTCGCGGGGCAGGTGCTGAAGCTGGTCGCCGCCAACCCCGATGCGATCCTGGTCGGCGCGTCCGGCACCGCGGCGGCGTTGCCGCAGACGGCGCTGCGCGAGCGCGGCTACAAGGGCCTGATCTATCAGACCCATGGCGCCGCCAGCATGGACTTCATCCGCATCGCCGGAAAGGCGGCGGAGGATGTGCTGATGGCGTCGGGTCCGGTGATGGATCCCGAGGATCAGCCCGACAGCGCGCTGACCAAGAAGCCGGGAATGGCTCTGGTCAAGGCCTATGAGGCAAAATACGGCCCCAACAGCCGCAGCCAGTTCGCCGGGCATTCCTACGATGCGTTTCTGGTTCTCGAACGCATTGTTCCGGTGGCGCTAAAGAAGGGCAAGCCGGGAACGCCGGAATTCCGCGATGCCATCCGCCAGGCGCTGCTGACCGAGCGCGACATCGCCGCCAGCCAGGGCGTCTATAACTTCACCGAAACGGATCGCTACGGTCTCGACGATCGCTCGCGCATCCTGCTGACGGTGAAGGACGGAAAATACGTCCTGGTGAAGTAAGCGGCAAAATGTCACCTGCAGTTATCTGAAAGACTAAGTTGGAGCCGGCCTCTACCAAGGGGTCGGCTTTTTCTTACCCTCCCCTGGAGGGGGAGGGTCGCCCGCGCTCGGCGATGCGTAGCATCGTCCGGTGCGGGCGGGATGGGGTGACGGTCTATCTCCGGCGGCGGTGCTTCAGTGGTTCGACCTGCGCCTCACGCGCACCATACAACTCAACATAAATCCGTTCGAGTACTGCCGTCAGATCGCCCGTGATTTCCGAATTCCAGAATCGGATGACGCGATATCCTTCTCGCTCCAGCCAGAGCTGCCTCTCACGATCGCGTTTTGCCGTGTCGTCTTCATTGTGATGCCCGCCGTCGAGTTCGATGATCAGATGCTTGGCCGGGCAGAAGAAGTCCACGATATAGGGGCCAATCGGTGCCTGACGCCGGAAGTGCGTGCCGTCTACCGGCAGTTCTTTCAGAGCACGCCACAATGTGCGCTCGTGCGGCGTCGTGTTGGCTCGGAGTCGCTTGGCTGCCGCTCGGCGAATCGATGTTGAGATCATATGCATCTCACTTCAGGGATAGATCACCCCACCCCGCTTGCTCCGGACGATGCTACGCATCGCCGAGCGCAAGCGACCCTCCCCCTCCAGCGGAGGGTAAGTGCAGCGCAAATGCAGGGTCAGAACAAGAGACTCTATACCGCGCTCGCACCCTCGTGCT
>JBGQCE010000264.1:0-5584 GCA_041495185.1 Bradyrhizobium sp. | reverse complement strand
TAGAGTTTGCCCGCAGCGCCTTCGCGCACACCCGGCGGGTCTTCGCAGGTCCTTCCGCCATTGGCGATGCCGGCCGCGTGCCAGGCGTCAGCTTGCTCAGCCGAGCTGGCGGCAAAACCGACGGTGCCGCCATTGGCCGCGGTCGCAGGCTTGCCATCGATCGGCTTCGATACTGAAAAAACGCCGGCCGGGGTTCTATAGAAAATGCGATGGCGGTCTACCCTCCCAGGCGGAACACCGAGAGTACCAAGCAACGCGTCATAGAACGACTTGGCTTTTTCCAAGTCATTGGTTCCGATCATAACATGCGAAAACATCCTGCATTTCCCTCCTAATGTTTACCGAATCGAAGCCGCTCAGCGCTTAACTTTTTTCACGGAATGAAGGCTAACAGCACTGGTGAGGATGCGGAAGTGTCACGACCCGGTTTTCGATGAGCCGGCATCGCCAGCTTTACCGCCTGCGTACAGGCGACAAGCAGACGACGCTCCAGCCCCCCTTTACAGCGTCTTCAAATATTCAATCAGATCGTAGCGCTCTTCCTCGGTCAGCATGCGGCCGATGACGCCTTTTTTGCCCGGACCCTGCGTTCCCTCCAGCGAGTGGCCGAGAACGCTGTTGCCGGGGATCGCCGATCCGTCGGGGTTCGTCGCCGAGAACAGTGTCTCGCCCTTGTTGCAGCTGGGCGCTTCGCCGGCGGCCACGCGAAATCCAACCTGCTGCGGATCGAAGTCGCGCGAGCCCATGCAGAACTGCTTGGGGCGCTCGGCTGCCGGTTTCAGCATCCAATAGAGCGAGGGAACCGAACCGTTGTGAAGGTAGGGAGCGGTGGCCCAGACGCCGTTCAGTGGGCGCGCACGATAGATCGGCTCCCACGGGGCATCGCGATATTGCGGCTCCCGCTCGTTATTGGGACAGTTCTTTCGCGAACCCCAAAGTGCCGCGCGATCGGCGTCCGGAACTTTGTGATCGTCCATCCATTTCCTGCTGGTACGGTCGACCACGATCATCAACGCGATCGAGAACGGCATTTCCGTTGAGGAAGAGGCGGGTAAATCAGAACAGCCCCACAGCGTTCCGAGGTCTCGCGCGGGCTGTATGTCCAGGAAGCCGGGAATAGCAACCTTTCGCGACGCGAGAACGTTGGCCTGTGCCGGGTCCGTGCCCATGCCGGCCACGTGTTTCTGGACTGGATCGAGCACCGCGGCTTTGGCGTCCCACTGCGTCGACGACCAAAAGCTCTTCTCCGGGTGTTGCTTGTCGAACGCCGGGTCATCGACCGGTCCAAGGTGGCACTCGGCGCAGATCTCGGCGTAGACCGCGCGGCCCTTGGATACGCGCGCCGGATCGATCTTCCATAAGGGATCGTCGGGGAAGATTTGCGATGGCCATTTCGGCGACTTCAGTCCGCCGAAGCCGATTGGATTTTGGCTGGAAGGATCGGGACCGCGCAGCATCGCTTCGATGCGAACGAGATTCTCGAGGGCGACGGAGGAGCGGAAAAGGGCATCCGAAGGAGTGTCGGGCGAAAGATTGACCAGGGCAAAAACCCCGAGCGCCTCGCCGGCGTTGCGGATCAGGGGCTGTTCGATCGATGCGTCGTATTGCGCCCATTTGAACCATGGTACGGTCCAGATTGGCGGGAAACTGACCGGCGCATCTCTGGCGTGCAGGTTCGTTTCAAATCCTGTGAGACCACCGTCTGCCAGATCGGTGTAAAAAACCTGATTTCCGATCCGGTTGAGCGCGTCGAGCCGCCCGAACCCTTCCTCGGTATCCTTCTGGCCCTTATCGGCGAGTGTCTTCTCCAGGATGTTTTTCTGGTTCAACACGTAGTCGCCTCTCGTCGCCAGATCTTTTTTGAGCTTTCTGCGGTCTGCCGGGCTTGCATCGGGACCGAGCACACGCGTCGCGAAGCGCTGGAAACGGCCCGGCACATACAATGTGTAGAGAATGGACAGACCGGTCGCACTCTCGAGCTTTCCCAGCTCCACCATGCCCGAGCCGCCGTCGAAGCGCACGCTTACGCCCTTGTAACCGACATGTCCGGTGTGACAGGCCGCACAGGTCAGCCCGATCCTGTCGGGTTCGTGGCGGCCGGTCCCGGGGTTGGCGACGCCGGTCAGCCGCGCGAAACCGACCGGCAAGCCGTCGAAATTCTCGACCGGCGTCGGTCGCAAACCTGAAACGGACGCCGGCGCTGGCGCCGGTGGCGGCGCCGACGTGGCGTCGGACGAGCCTAAATAGCCAAAGCGACGCAAGCTCGCCTCATCGGCGCGGACGGATTTCGGGCTTGGAAGGAAACCGAACCGTTCGAGATAATCGCTGTCCTTGAGCAGCCCGGGTTGGCTGAACAAATGAATGCCCGGCTGTTCCAACGCGACAAACCAGGCGTACGGCACCGGAAAGGTCGCGGTGCCCTGACTTGCATGGTGGAACCAGTGCCTATCCTCGGTCGTCCAGTTCTGGTCGAGCCAGTAGGCAGCCTTCGTCGAAGCGCGGTCCGGCAAGGCGGGCGGCAGCAATTGCGCGACCTTCGCCGGCATGATCGCACTGATCTGGTCGGGGAATTCGGCAATCGCCACAATCGCCGCGCAGGCGATTGCGACCACCCAGAGCGCGGCTTTGCCGAGCATGCGAAGGGGACCGCCCCCCGGCGCGGATGATCCCGACAGTCGCGCGGCGACCCGGGCGGGCAGTCGCCGCTCGACGAACAGCGTCCTGACCTCCGCCACGCTGAGGTAGCGTTGTTCGCCCTCACCCTTGCCCATGATGTCAAGCAAAACCGGCCATTCGCCGTTCATCAACCGCCGGTCAATCGGACGCCTCGCACCCCTGGCGCGATCGAAATTCGCGTCCATGTAGGCCGTGATCTCCGGAAGCGTCAGTCCGCGCTCGGAGCCGCCGGCCGGGTCCGGGCAGTCCTTCCCGAACTCGGCGAGGCGCTCAAGTTCCGTCGCGTTCACTCGGGCGGTCGCATCCAGGATGCGCGAACCGCTGCCATGCTTGTCCAAAGGACCGTCGCGCAGAGCGTCGAGCTGCGCTCCGGACCAGAAGCTGCGTAACAGGCGCAAGGGACTGAGGCCGTTCGCGACCAGGGCGACCAGATAGGTCTCCAGGCCGGCCAGAGCTTTTTTCAGCCCCTTTTCGCCGCTCGCGGCCTCGACTGTTCTGGAAATCTCTGAAAGCGCTACGACGTGGCCATCGATGACGCCGGCCGCAACGACCGCGCGCAAGAAGGGGCACGGGTTATTGGGCGAAACGGCAGTCTGCGGGGTGGGCGCGTCGCTTGAAGCTGTACCAACGCGGTCGTCTTGCATGGGTCTAAATCCTGAAAAGCACCTAATTCCTGAAAGGCACCGAATTGTGAAACTGACCAACCTCGATATGAAGTGAATGAAGGTCTTGAAAAGCGAATTCGCCTGCGGTGTGCTACTTTAAGATGTAGCAGAGTTTTGGCGGAATTCGAATCTGAGTCAACCTCACTGACGCCTGTGAGGGCCTGCAGCATTCAAAAGCCGCGCCTAGGAATTTGCCTTACGCTTTGAGGCAGTTTCGACGAGAGTCAATCTGGTCGATGGTACGCCGGCTTTCAAAAGTCCTTCACGATAATGGGCGGTGTCGGCCGCAGTTTTCCAACGGAAATTTCTGAGATGTCGTTCGACGGTCAGACCTGGAAAACTGCTCAGTAAAACTTCGACTGCCTTTGCCGCTTCCTCGGTTCGTGCCAATTGCGCGAGAGCGGCTGCCCGTACTGCGAGCACTTGAAGATGATTGGGATTCAAATACAGGGCTTCACGCGCCCAGGACAGCGATGCGTCATATTGTCGGAGAAGATAATGACTGAACGCGTTCAATGCCGCCCATTGATATCTGGGGTCACTGTTACCGGGCTGCACAGCCGTTGAAATTAGTTCGATTGCCTGTCGATGCTCGCCGATCACGAAGTGACAAATTCCAAGAACGCCGCGGGCGCCCATGTCGTACGGGTTTAATTCAACCGCCTTTCTTGCGGCATCCAGTGCAGCCTCGTAATTCCCCTCCATCGCCTGCACATAGGCCAGAATCGAAAATGCGAATGACGAACGAGGATCAAGCCGAACACTACTTTCTGCCAGGCTCATCGCCTCGCCCCACAATTCGCGCGTACTCTTGATCCATCCAAACTGCACGCCTTGCACCAGGATCGTGGCGAGATAGGCGCGTGCAATTGGAAGCGCCGGATCGAGTGCGATGGCCTCCCTGAACAAACCAATCGAGGTTTCATAATCTGCTTTTGTCGGCTGATAATAGTGAGAAAGTCCCCTTAAAAACCGATCCCACGCGGTTAAATCGGTGGACGATGATCGCGCGGGGGCGGAGGCTTCCGCGCGATATATCTCGGGGGCTAACGCGGCGCACAGATTCGTGGTGATTTCATCCTGCATCGCGAACAGATCGCCGATGTTCCTGTCATATCGACCGGCCCACAATTGCTCACCGTTCTCTGGAGCGATCAGTTCGGCGGTTACGCGAATTTTGGTTCCGGCACGTCGTACTGAACCCTGGATCAGATACGTCGCGTCAATTTCCCTCGCGATGATGCGCGTACTCAGGCTCTTGCCTTTGAAAGCAAAAGTCGAATTTCTGCTCAACACCCGATAAAATGATTGCAACGACAGAGCGTGGATCAAGTCCTCAGTGAGTCCGTCAGAAAAATATTCGTCGGTGCTGTCACTGAGATTCGTGAAGGGAAGCACTCCCACGATCGCAGTACGATATTGCGTCGGCAAGTTCGATGTGTCTTTGGGTTCCCGACCGTGAATGTCGGGCCCGCCGGGCTTCCAGGTCCAGACATTTAGTGGTTCGGCGATGTTCTTGAAACGGTGAATGCCGGCGTCGACAAAGGGGGTGCTGAGGTGCTTGCTGGCCTCATTGTAGGCCTTTGCTGAAACTGCCACGCCGCCGGGGGCGGCAATCGCTTCGAGGCGGACGGCGATGTTCACACCGTCCCCGAATACATCGTCCTCGTCGGCCATCACATCTCCCATGTGGACGCCCAGACGGAATTGCATGACCCGATCTGCAGGGAGTTGGCTGTTCCGTTCTGCCATCAGCGCTTGCATCGCCACCGCAGACTCTATTGCCCCTACAATGCTCGGAAACTCCAGCAAGAAACCATCGCCGGTGTTCTTCACCAGCCGACCACCGTGATTGAGAATTACAGGGTATACCGCGCTTCGATGGGCCTTGAACGCGGCGTGGGTACCTTCCTCGTCGGCGCCCATCATTCGCGTGTAACCGGCGACGTCAGCGCAGACTATGGCGGCTAGGCGTCTCTCCATCTCCTTATACTCCCGGGCCGGCAGATATCACGGTACGTGGTCGGCTAACCGAATCCAATGGCTTTTAAAACACCTTGTCCATGTCGGAAACAAGCCAGACGTAGTGGTGCAAGCCGCCAAAGATTGACACGGCTGGATACGGGCACTGCGGGACGCTCTTGGCATCCAGGCGCTCGCCCATCCCCTGCTCTCGGTGCCGTCGACATGGGCACCGCGACGACCCGGTGAGCTACCGTCGTCCGCTCGGCAATCGCATCGAT
>JBGQCE010000263.1:0-5596 GCA_041495185.1 Bradyrhizobium sp. | reverse complement strand
TAGCGGTAACGCGTCCTGTGTTGCCTGCTGTCCGCCCCGCAATCCCCTGAGAATGCGTTCCGGTGTGAACGGCAATTCGCGAAAGCGGACACCGGTTGCATCGAAGATGGCATTGGCGATCGCGGCAGCACTCGGGACGGATGCGGATTCGCCGACGCCGAGCGGCGGCTGATCCCGCCGCGGCAGCATCAGGACGTCGATCTTTGGCAGGTCGGGGAAGGTGATGATGGGATAGGCACCCCATTCGCGGCTCACCACCGAGGTTCGATCGAAGGACACTTCCTCCATCAGCGCACGGCTGGTCGACTGGATGACATTGCCATGGATCTGATGGCGAACGCCTTCGGGGTTGATCATCAGGCCGGAATCCTGACCGGCAACCACGCGGGTCACGCTGACGTCGCCGGTCGCCTTGTTGACGGCGACATCGGCGATCCAGGCCGACCACGCCGCGCCGTAGCCTGGAAACTTGCTGTGAACATAGAGTGCGTAGGCAAAACCCCGCCCGCGCACGATATCGTTTTCGGCGACCGGCTCTTTCCAGACCGGGCGCGGGGTCCAGCCGGCTCGTTCGGCAACGGCTTTGACGAGATCGATCGCGCGGGGATCGCTGAGATAGCGAAGCCGATATCCAATCGGATCGACGCCGGCTTCGGTCGCCAACTCGTCGATGTAGGATTCATGGGCGAAGGTGTTGGGTAACGCCGAGACGCCGCGAAGCCACGATGCGCGCACGATCGGCGGCATGTCGTGCGCCACCACGCGCATGTCCTCATAGTCGTAAGGCGGGATCGCGGTACGATCGCCCATCTCGAGCACGTCAGGGACCGGCGCAACCGCACCCGTTAGCAACAGCGCCAGAGTAGGCGCGCCGTTGGATGGGTAGCGGGTGGCAAAATCATAACCGGCGACGCTGCCATCGGCGTTCAGTCCGCCCTTGACGTCCATCAGCTGCGCGGTGCCCTTTGGCTCCCAGGCATGCTCCTGTTCGCGTGTCAGCTGCACACGAACAGGGCGGCCGACGGCGCGGGACAAGAGAACCGCATCCGCTGAAACATCGTCGGCGCAGTTGCGGCCATAGCAGCCGGCCGCCTCCATCCGGATCACGTCGATTTCGATTTCCGGCCGCTCCACGAGCAGTGCGAGGTCGGCGCGCAGGATGTGAGGATTTTGCGTGCCGGACCAGACCCGAACATTGCCGTCTTGATAGTTCGCAACCGCGCAGGACGGGCCGATCGAGCCGTGCATCTGATATGGCCAGATATAAGTCCGCTGCATCGGCTTTGCGGCGGCGGCAATGGCGGCATCGACGTCGCCTTTGTCGATCAGGATCCGCGGCGTCGATGGATTGGCGCGCAGCGCCGTCTCGACGTCTTTCAAATCGGGCAGCGTCGGCGTCGGCTTCCAGGTGAGCTTGAGCTGTGCGGCCGCCTTGACGGCGTTTTCCTCGCGCTCGGCGACGACGCCGACGAAATCGCCGATCCGCACCACCGCGACCAGTCCCGGAATATCGCGGACCGAGGCCTCGTCGACCGCGATCAAACTTGTGCCGACAAAAGCGCCGACATCGACGCCGGCGTAGGGCGGGCGCACCACGCGGCCGTGAAGCATGCCCAGTACGCGCACGTCGTGGACATAGACGAGTTCACCGGTCGCCTTCGCCGCCAGATCAGTGCGCGGCACCGACTGTCCGACGATGGTGTAGGCATCGACGGCCTTGACCGGAACGTCGTCCGCGAGTTCAAGGCGGATGATCTCGTCGGCAATCAATTCGCCGTAGCTGACGCTTCGGTTGTCGCGCCCGCGGATCAGGCCGTCTTCTATCGCGAGGTCTTCCACAGGAAGCTCGAACCGTGCGGCGGCGCGCGCCAGCAGGAACTGCCGCGCCTGTGCCGCCGCCTTGCGCAAGGGAACCGCCGTGATCTGGATGGTCTCACTGGCAATTGTTGCGCCCTGATTGGGGACGCGGGAGGTATCGCCAAGCACCACGACGACGCGCGCAAAGGACACGTCGAGCTCCTCGGCGACGATTTGTCCAAGCGCTGTGCGAATGCCTGTTCCGAGGTCGACATGGCCGTTAAAGGCGGTGACCGAACCGTCGGCTGTTATCTTGATGAAGGTTTCGAAAGCGGCTTCGGCGCCTGAAGCGGCCGGGCGAACGACCGACAACGATCCGGGCCGAAGTTCAGAATCGATCGGAAGATCCGGCGCGGCCATCAATCCCTGGCCTCCGGGACATTGCCCGCCGCCCGCATCACGGCGCGTATGATTTCAATATGCGCGCCGCATCGGCATAGATTATAGCGCAGCGCTTCGAGCATCTCGGCCTCGGAAGGCTGAGGGTTGCGTGTCAACAGCGCCTTGGTGGTCATGATCATGCCGTTGAGGCAGTAGCCGCATTGCGCGGCCTGTTCCCCGATAAAGGCTTCCTGTATCGGGTCGGGATGGTCGCGCGAGCCAAGGCCCTCAAGCGTCAGAATGTCGTGCCCAACGCAGCCGCTGATCGGGATCACGCAGGAACGTGCTGCGACGCCGTCGATGAGTACGGTGCAGGTCCCGCATTCGCCGAGCCCGCAGCCATATTTCGGTCCGTTCAATCTGAGATCGTTGCGCAGCACGTAAAGCAGCGCAGTGTCGGGTGCGGCGTCAACGTCATGGATCCTGCCATTGACTGTCAGGCGGATCGTGGGCTGCGTCATGCGCGTGGTCCCGCTTCGATGATTGTGGCTCGCAGACATCCCTTTAAACCCGTGGCAAGGATACCGTTTGCGTACAAACGTGCAAGCGCGTGGTTTGCCGTGAACCTTTCTGCCCGGTTTGTGAACTGGCATGCCAGGCAACCCTGCGTTTTTTAATCGGCAGCGGTGTTTTTCGCCTGCAAGAGTGCTTGACAGCGTTCCGTCACGCGCGCAACATCATTCGTATACGAATGATAAGCCGTGGCGACAGACGCGATACTGTCGACGCCGCCTGACCTTATGACACGTCGTTACCTGATTAGCCGTCCGACAGTTTGACGCTGGCTTCGAGAGCTTGTTCATGCTGACTGATACGACGACTGCTGCCGCCGACGACAAGATCCGCTGCGATGCTTGCCCTGTGCTGTGCTACATCAAGCCGGGGGCGGCGGGTGCCTGCGACCGTTACGCCAATCACAATGGCGAACTGGTGCGCGTCGATCCACATATTGTTCTGGAACGAACGGTGTCCCACGGCGGTCGACTTGTGCCGTTCCAGGCCGGTGGTGACTGGGACGGCAAGATCGTCCCCGAGCCGAGCATTTTCGTCACCGCGATCGGCGCCGGCACCACCTATCCCGACTACAAGCCGGCGCCGTTCATCGTCTCCTCCGAGATCGACGGCGTCGACATGGTCACCGTGGTCACGGAAGGCATCTTCAGCTACTGCGGCGTCAAGGTGAAGATCGACACCGATCGCCATCTCGGTCCCGAAACGGCAACGGTTCGCGTGCAGGGCGAAGCGGTCGGTCATGTGACGACCGGCGAATACGGTTCGCAAATGTTATCGTTGGGCGGCGTTCATCATCTCACCGGCGGCTCGAAGAAGGAGGGCCGCGTCACTTGCGACGCGCTGATGGATTTGAGCAACTGCAAGCCGGTCGAGCTGACGATCGACGGCGGTGCGACCGTGGTCGTGCAGGCCGGTTATCCCCCCATCGTCAACGGGGTCGCCGAAGAGCGAATGCGGGTCGGTTGCGGCTCGGCGACGATCGGCATGTTTGCCAAGCAATGGCACGGCAAGGTCGATGAAGTCGTTGTCGTGGATGACCACATCACCGGCGTTCTCTCAGAGCATCAGGCCGGCAAGTTGCTCGATATTCCCGACACCGGGATCAAGATGAAGGGGCGGCGTTCGACCCCCGGCCGCTATTTCCAGGTCGCCGAGCCCGGCACCGGCTGGGGCGGCACCAGGATTTCCGATCCGCTCTCGGTGCTGGGTCCATTCGATCCGAAGAAGGCGCGTCCCGGCATGACCATGCTGATGGTCAGTACCACCGGCGAGCATGCGGCTTATTATGAACTCGACGAGGCGCTCAAGCCCGTCGAGAAGCAGATGCCGGACGATCTCAGGCGATCGGTCGAGCGGATCCAGGAGAACTGCGAACCGGCGCTGTGCACCGTGCTGTTCATGGGCGGGGCGGGCGGATCGTTACGTGCGGGGGTCACCGATAATCCGGTGCGCCTGACGCGATCGGTCAAGGAGGCGCTGACGCGGGTCACCAGCGGCGGTGCGCCGGTTTACGTTTGGCCGGGCGGCGGCATTACGTTCATGGTTGATGTCACGCGATTGCCGGCGGGCGCCTTTGGCTATGTGCCGACGCCGGCGCTCGTTGCGCCGATCGAGTTTACGCTGCGGCTGTCGGATTATGCGGCGCTGGGCGGCCATATGGATCACGTGCGCCCGCTCGCGTCGTTAAAGGACAATACTGAAATCCGTCAAACGCCTTTGCCGCCGCCTGGCCCGGGGCAGCGCGCATGACGAGAGCCCCGCAAATTGCGTTTTTGGCTGACAGCAGGCGGCTTCATCTGCAGGACGGTCCGATCGACCTCATTATAGAGGCGCGCGGGAGTGAGACCGACGTGCGTACTGCCTATGAGGCCGCGACGCGGCGCTTCACCGGCCTGCTCGATGAACTCTGCGGCGAGTTGCCGTTACTGCGCGAAGCCGCCGATCCGGCGTGGTGCCTGCTGCAAGGCAACGTGGCGCGCCGCATGCATGCCGCGGTGGCGCCGTTTGCTGTTGATCATTTCATTACGCCGATGGCGGCCGTCGCAGGCGCCGTCGCCGAAGAAATTCTCGGCGCGATGGTGAGCAAGGCGCGGCCTGAGCGCGCTTACGTGAATAATGGCGGCGATATTGCGCTGCATCTTGCCGGCGGAGAACATTTCACGGTGGGCCTGATGGATCGGCCGGACAAGCATGGACTGATGCAAACCATGGTCATCGATGCCGACGATCCCTCGCGAGGGATCGCCACCAGCGGACGCTACGGCCGCAGTTTCTCGCTTGGCATTGCTGACGCCGTGACCGTGCTGGCGCGGACTGCGTCGCAGGCTGATGCTGCCGCCACCATCATCGCCAATGCCGTCGATTTGCCTGGACACCCCGCCATCGTCCGCCGTCCCGCATGTGATCTGCAGCCGGACAGCGATCTTGGCGCACGGCTTGTCACCCGCGACGTCGGCGAATTGTCAGATTGTGAAATCGAGAATGCGCTCGAAACTGGTGCCGCTTGCGCGCGACGGTTACTCGCGGCCGGATTGATCGACGGCGCCGCGTTGCGTTTGCATGGCGAGACGGTTGTCGTGGCAATGAGCGGGATCGAGACGCTCCGACCGGCAGCGGTGGTCTGTGGAGCCGGAATAGAAAACGTGATGCATGCCTGATTCCAATATCATCGGAATTCAAGAACGGGGCTGACAACGATGAGTGCCGTCATTCGCAAAATTGTCACGGTTGTCGAGGAGACATTGCTGGAGATGGGGCGGACCGTCGCGCCGCCGACCCGGCGTGCCGCCGCAGTCGCCGTGATCGAAAATCCATTTGCCGGAAAATATGTCGAGGATCTCAGCCT
>JBGQCE010000262.1:0-5601 GCA_041495185.1 Bradyrhizobium sp. | reverse complement strand
CCGTTGCCCCCTAATACGGAAGGCAGGCTGTTTGTGCGGTGCTGTTCCAATTTTGGCGGTTATCTGCGCCGGCCACATCTGAACAATACGGATGCCGAGGGATGGTTCGACACCGGCGATCTCGCCGAGATCGATGATCTCGGCTACGTCCGGATCACCGGCCGGTCGAAAGACGTGATCATTCGCGGCGGGGAAAATGTTCCGGTCGTCGAGATCGAGACCCTTCTCTACAAGCATCCCGCCATCAGCCAGGTTGCCATCGTCGCCTATCCCGACGAGCGGCTGGGCGAGCGCGGTTGCGCGGTCGTGGTGCCGAAGCAGGGGCAGTCGATCGACCTCGCCGCCGTGACGGATTTCCTCAAGGCGCAGAAGGTCGCGCTGCAATACATACCCGAGAGGCTGGTGGTTCTGAACGAAATGCCCGCGACGCCCTCGGGCAAGATCCAGAAATTCAAACTGCGGGACATCGTCAAGCAATCCGCAAGCTAGCTCACCGCACGCCACGCAACCGAGAAAAGGAAAACACCATGACGACCTATGAAGACATCATTTACGAGGAGCGTCCGAAAGGCGTCGCCCGTATCACGATCAACCGGCCGGCAAGCTACAATGCGTTCCGTGGCAAGTCGGTCGAAGAGCTCATCCACGCGTTTCAGCGCGCCGGCTGGGACAAGTCGATCGGCGTCATCGTTCTGACCGGCGCCGGCGACAAGGCGTTTTGCACCGGAGGTGACCAGGGCGCGCACGATGGACAATATGACGGCCGCGGCACCATCGGGCTGCCCATCGACGAGTTCCAGAGCGTCATCCGCGACATGCCCAAGCCGGTCATCGCCCGGGTCAACGGGTTCGCGATCGGCGGCGGCAATGTGCTTGCGACGATTTGCGATCTGACGATTGCATCGGACCGCGCGCAATTCGGCCAGGTCGGGCCCAAGATGGGCTCCGTCGATCCCGGATTCGGAACAGCCTATCTTGCCCGCGTGGTCGGCGAGAAGAAGGCGCGCGAGATCTGGTACCTCAACCGGCGCTACACGGCCGCGCAGGCGGTCGAAATGGGGCTCGCCAATATCGCCGTTCCCCATGACGAACTCGACGCCGAGGTCGATCGCTGGTGCGAAGAACTGATGGAGCGCAGTCCGACGGCGCTTGCGCTCGCCAAGCGCTCGTTCAATGCGGATACCGAATCCATTCGCGGCATCGCAAGCATGGGGATGGCGGCGCTCAGCCTCTACTACGACACCGAAGAGTCGAAAGAGGGCGGCCGGGCCTATCGCGAGAAGCGCAAGCCTGATTTCCGCAAGTTCGCTCGCTGATCGAATCCAACTGCGCAATGACGCGCGTCTGCGGCGTTGCGCGGTCAAACCTTTGACAATGTCGTCTTGAGGCGGTCGAGCAATCGATAAAGTGCGAGCTGATCATCATGACTGAAGGTGCCCAGGGCGGCGGAGTAAAAAGCCTCGATTGGCTCCTGCATGCGCGCCCAGGTCGACTTGCCTTCACCGGTCAAGCGAATGCGTTTGCTGCGACCGTCGTCCTTGTCCTTGTTGCGTTTGATCCAGCCGCGCCCCTCGAGCCTGTCAAGGACAGCCGTGAGATTCTGCCGGCTGACGTCAAGAAATTCGATCAGGTCCTTGACGGTCATTCCATCGTCGCGGACGAGGGGTCGTGCGAGTGCGCCCAGGACGGCCCATTGCTGGGTCGTGGTTCCGAATTTGCCGACGTAGCGGGTGCCCTGTTTGTGCATCAGGTTCGACGCCTGATACAGGCGAAAGAACACCCTGTTGGCGACGTCGAATTCGACGCCGGACTTTGCAGGTATTGCAGCCAGTTCCATTGCCTCTAATCCCCGAATAAGTGTTCGCCGTCATAATAACAATGTATTGATATAATTCAATGGAAATCATAACATATCATTGCTATAATAATCGCCACCCATCTTCGCCTTCAACTGGCATAGCCGATTCTACGATCCTGAAAAAAGGTAACGACATGAGTGTAACGACATGAGTCTTGGGTCTCCCGTGGCACGAGAGTGCCTGACGTTGGTATTCGATAGTCCGGTAGCCACCCTGACGTTGCGGCATGGACCGATGAACGCCATCGACGATGCGCTGCTCGACGAGCTCGCATCGATATTTGACGCGGTGACGGCGCGCGCCGAAATCTCGGCGCTGCCGCGGCAGATATTCTATGGATAAGCGCAACGGCATCAGGCTAAATTCATCGCAAATGAGCAAATATGTCTTCGCCGGCGGCGGTACTGCTGGACATGTTCTTCCAAGCGTCCGCGTAGCCCTGCATCTGCGCGCGCGGCAAGCTGAAATTTCCTACATCGGTAGCGCGAATTCGTTCGAGGAATCGCTATGCTCTCACCACGGAATTCCATTTCAATCCGTGACGACCGCGAAATTCGACCGGTCGAGAAAGCTTAGCGTCGTTACCGCGTTCGTCTCGAACATCCGGGGAATTCTGCAGGCGCGCCGGATCCTTCGCAAAATCCGTCCAGACGGAATTTTTACCTCCGGCGGGTTCGCAAGCGTGCCCGTCGTCATCGCGGGGCGCAGTCTCGGCCTGCACAGCATCATCGTGCATGCCTGCGATCTCAGTCTGGGACTCGCAAACACGCTTTGTCTGCCGTTTGCCTCGCGGCTGTCCTGCACTTTTGAACAGACGGTTTCGGAAAAAGGCCACGGCAAGGCTTTCCTGGCGGGACCGATTGTGGATTCCGCTCTTTTGCAGGTGGCGCCGAAATCGGTCAAAGCGAAACCGCAACTCCTCGTGTATGGCGGCAGCCAGGGCTCGATGGTTTTCAACACCAAGGTGCGCGCCAGCCTTGACGCCTTGCGTGCGCGTTTCGATGTCGTTCACGTCTGCGGAAAAGGCAATATCGATTCCACGCTCGCCAATCTTCCCGGCTACCGCCAGTATGACTACGTGATGGACTTCATGGACGTCCTGAAATCCAGTGACATCGCTATTTGCCGGGCCGGGTCGAATTCGCTTTGGGAACTCATTTTGACGCGTACGCCGCATCTGGCGGTACCGCTGCCGGCATCGATCAGCCGCGGCGACCAGCTGGAAAACTGCAAATACTTCGAAAAGAAAGGCGTCACGCGCTGGATGCCTCAACCCGATTTTGAAGCATCCGACCTCGCCTCTGTGCTCGCCGGCATTCTCGACCAATCGGCTGAGATAACGAGCCGCATGGCTGCGCTGGCGCCAAAGCGGCCGGCCGTCGAGATCATCGCCGACGAGCTGACAAAAGGGCACTCTTGATTGAGGCCCGTCCTGCTTTATCTGTCCTGCAATACCCGCCATATCATTGGCACCCACGAACAACAGGCCGAACTTTCATGACCGCACACGAGCGCAATATTCTGGCATCGATCGATCCGGTAAAACTCGACCGGCTGGCCGAAGTGGCCATCAAGGTTGGGCTGCAGCTGAAACCGGGACAGGATCTGCTGCTGACGGCGCCGACGGTGGCGCTGCCGCTGGTACGCAAGGTCGCCGAACATGCCTACAAGGCCGGGGCCGGTCTCGTTACCCCGATCCTGGTTGACGAGGCGGTCACGCTGTCGCGCTATCGCTTTGCGCAGGACGACACCTTCGACCGCGCTGCCGGCTGGCTTTATGAGGGAATGTCGAAGGCGCTTGCCGCCAACACCGCCCGGCTTGCCATTGTCGGCGATAATCCGATGCTGCTGTCCGGCGAAGACCCCGCCAAGGTCGCGCGCGCCAGCAAGGCCTTTTCCATCGCCTACCAGCCGGCGCTGGAAAAGATCGTCGGTTTCGACATCAACTGGAACATCATCGCCTATCCAAGCCCGGCATGGGCCAAACAGGTCTTTCCGGGAGACGAAGAGGATGTCGCCGTCGCCAAGCTTGCGGACGCGATCTTCGCCGCCTCGCGCGTCGATAATGATGACCCCATCGCGGCGTGGGTGAAGCACAATGCGACGCTGCGAAGCCGGACCGAATGGCTGAACGGACAGCGATTCCACGCGCTGCATCACTCCGGGCCCGGCACCGACCTGACGATCGGGCTTGCCGACGGTCATGAATGGCAGGGCGGCGCTTCCACGGCCAAAAACGGCATTACCTGCAACGCCAACATTCCGACCGAGGAAGTGTTCACCACCCCGCACGCCCGGCGGGTGAGCGGGCATGTCGTCAGCACCAAGCCGTTATCGTATCAGGGATCGCTGATCGACGGCATCGCGGTGCGGTTCGAGGAAGGCCGCATCGTCGAGGCAAAGGCTACGCGCGGCGAGGAGGTTCTCAACAAGGTGCTGGATACCGATGAAGGCGCGCGCCGGCTCGGCGAAGTGGCGCTGGTGCCGCATTCCTCGCCGATCTCGAAAAGCGGGCTGTTGTTCTTCAACACCCTGTTCGACGAGAACGCCGCGTGCCACATCGCGCTCGGCCAATGCTATTCGAAATGCTTCCTCGACGGCGGGAAGCTGACGCCCGAGCAGATTGCGGCGCAGGGCGGCAACAGGAGCTTCATCCACATCGACTGGATGATCGGCTCGGATAAAATCGACATCGACGGCGTTCATGCCGACGGCAGGCGCGTGCCGGTATTCCGCAAGGGCGAGTGGGCCTGACAAGCTTTTGGTACGCAGGACGCCTTTCATTCAGTCCGGCAGGCTGCGGACGAAATCGAGGATCGCGGCGTTGACTTCGTTTGGGCGCTCCTGCTGGGTCCAGTGGCCGCAGCCGGGGAGCATCTGGATGTTACGCAGTGCAGGCACGAACTGTTTGAGATTGGCGAGATACTCGGCCATGCCGGGGAAGGCGACCACCAAGTCATGATCGCCCGCGACATAGAGGGCCGGTACGGTCACCTTTACGCCGGCGAAAGCCGCCATGAGCTCCCAGTTACGGTCGATGTTGCGATAATAATTGAGGGGACCGCGGAAGCCGCTGCGCCTGAATTCGCCGGCGTAGAAATCGATGTCGGCTTCGCTGAGCCAGGCCGGCAGCGTCGCTGGGGCCCCGGGGCCTTGCAACATTCCGCCTGCGCGCGGCACCATGCCGACGCCTGGAGCAGCTCCACTCTTTGCAGCGGCCGCGCGGATCGCAGCAACGCCCTCGCCGGACGCGCCGTAGAGCATGTTGCGCACGGTCATCCGCGGATCCCGCTCCAGCTCGGCTTCGGCGACGCCGGGCTCCTGGAAATACAGCTGATAGAATTGAGCGTCCGCGGTCCGCGGCATGACGGTGGTCGGGTGCACCGGGCCGCGCGGCCGGAACGGTACGCTGAGGTTGACGACGGCGCGGAAGCGGTCGGGGCGCAGGCGAGCCGCCTGCCATGCGATGGCCGCGCCCCAGTCATGGCCGACGATGACGGCGGTCGGCGCCTCGAGCGCGTCGAGCAGGCCCACCAGGTCGCCGACCAGGTGGAAGATCGTATATTGATCGATCGCCTCCGGCCGGTCGCTCTTGCCGTAGCCGCGCATGTCGGGGGCCACGGCGTGGAAGCCCGCCGCGGCCAGCGCGCCGATCTGATGGCGCCAGGAATACCAGGATTCCGGAAAGCCGTGGCACAACAGCACCAGCGGCCCCTTGCCCTGCTCGGCGATGTTGAGGCGG
>JBGQCE010000261.1:0-5616 GCA_041495185.1 Bradyrhizobium sp. | reverse complement strand
GTTAACCCCACATGCATAGTATAGTCCGCGGACGCCAGGATTCGGCGTATCGCGATACAGTGAAAGGAATGGTCCCTGGCCACATCTGTATTGTCCAAGTCTGTTTTACCCAAGGTTGCCAATAAGGCTCCTGAAATCAAGGCACCTAGAACCGCGCGTAAAACATCGACACAAGCTGCGGCCCTGAAGGCGCAACCTGACGCCGACAAGACGCTGAATATGATCCTCTCCCGTCTCGACGATATGAAGGCGGAAGAAACGGTCACCATCGACCTTCGCGGCAAATCCGCATTTTCAGACTACATGATCGTCACAACGGGCCGGGCCAACCGGCACGTCGGCGCGATCGCGGAAAATGTCGCCAAAGGTCTCAAGGAAACCGGAATAAAAAGCATCCACATCGAGGGCTTGCCCAATTGCGATTGGGTGCTGATCGATTCCGGTGACGTGATCGTGCACGTATTCAGACCCGAGGTGCGCGAATTCTACAATCTGGAAAGATTGTGGACGCAGGGCCCGACGGCGGCGAAGGCGATCTGAGCCGTCGAGCCGGTGCGAATCGGGTTGAGTGCATGCTAGCGTGCGTTAATGCGTCTTATCGTCATTTCAATCGGCCGCCTGAAGCAGGGCCCGGAGCGGGAGCTGGCTGACCGCTATCGCGAACGGTTCGACGATATCGGCCGCAAGCTCGGCTTTCGCGGCCTTGAAATCCGTGAAATTACCGAAAGCCGCGCGCGCGACGCCGCAACCCGGATCGCCGACGAAGCCGCGGCGATTTCGGCCGCAATTCCGGAAAAATCCGTCCTGGTGGCGCTCGATGAGCGTGGCGACAATATCGACAGCGCCGCTTTTGCCCGGCATCTTGGCCGCTGGCGGGACGAGGCGGTCGCCAACACTATTTTCGTAATCGGCGGCGCGGACGGACTTTCGCCCGATTTGCGGCGCAAGGCTAAACTCAGCGTTGCGTTCGGCTCCGCGACCTGGCCGCATCAAATGGTTCGCGTCATGCTTCTGGAACAGGTCTATCGGGCCGCGACCATTCTGGCGGGCCACCCTTATCACCGCGCGTAAGCCGCGCTGGCGGAAGCAACGAAAGCGCCGACCGAATCGATGCAGCCAACGCGGAACATTCATTCGTATCCTGGCACCATCGCTTGCTGGCGGCTATCTGCGGTTCGGATTCCGCTCTCCATCGCTTTATTGTCCGCAAGTCTCTCCGGCATGAGTCTGTTGCCCGCATCGGCGCAAGTCGCGGGCACCGCGCCGCAGACGGCAGCCCCTTCACCCGACGTCATCAAGCAGCGCGAACAGGAACTCGAAGCCACCCGCGCGCAACAAAAGAGCGCGGCGGAAGCGCAAGCGAAACTCAAGACCGATATCGCAGCGATCGGACAGGATCGCAGCAAGCTCAATGCGCAACTGATCGACATCGCCGCCCAGGTGCGCAGCGTCGAGACCAGGATCGGCGACGCCGAAGCGCGGCTGCGCCCGCTCGATTCACGCGAGCAGCAAATTCGCGGCTCGCTCGATTCGCGCCGTTCCGAGATTGTTGAGGTGCTGGCAGCGCTACAACGCGCGGGACGGCGCACGCCGCCGGCCTTGCTGGTGAGGCCGGAAGACGCGCTGCAGTCGCTTCGCACCGCCATGCTGCTGGGTTCCGTGGTGCCCGAGCTGCGGACGCGTGCGGAAAAATTGACCGGCGACCTCACCGAGCTGATTACGCTTCGCAAGAACATCGCCACCGAGCGCGACCGGCTTGCGGTGGATCGCGACAAACT
Source organism: Bradyrhizobium sp. (assembly GCA_041495185.1). Classification (GTDB taxonomy): domain Bacteria; phylum Pseudomonadota; class Alphaproteobacteria; order Rhizobiales; family Xanthobacteraceae; genus Bradyrhizobium. Next base: position 3,838 of record JBGQCE010000261.1, on the reverse strand, counting down.
CGGGGATGACCAGGTCAGGCTCGCCGCCCTGGTCGATGAACGGCAGCGAAAGCAGAGTTCGATCGAGAAGGACATGGAGGCGGAAGGCGCGCGCGCCATCGCGCTGTCCCGGCAGGTCGACAGCCTGCAAGGCCTGATCGCCAAAATGGAGCAGGATTTGAAGAGCGCTGCGAAGGCGGCTGCAACCGCGAGCCTGCAGGGGGCGCCGCCCACCCTCAATGGGAAACCGAATCTGGGGGCTTTGAAGGACCCTGCCCGGCTCAGTCCGGCCGTTGCCTTTGCTTCCGCCAGGGGTTTATTCGCAATGCCGGTTAATGGCGTCAAGATTCGCGATTTTGGCGGTTCCGACGGCGCTGGTGGCGTAGAAAGAGGCATTTCTTTGGCAACCCGGGCCGGTGCACAGGTAACAACACCGTGTGATGGCTGGGTTGTTTACGCCGGACCTTTCCGCAGCTACGGACAACTCTTGATCCTCAATGCCGGGGGCGGGTATCATGTCCTGATCGCCGGGATGGAGCGCATTTCGGTTAACATCGGCCAGTTTGTACTTACGGGGGAGCCGGTCGCGACCATGGGAACGAGATCCCTGGTCGCATCAATCCTCGCGACCAATGCGAGCCGACCCGTGCTCTATGTCGAGTTCCGTAAGGACGGCACTCCAATCGATCCAGGCCCATGGTGGGCCGCAAATGAAGGCGAAAAGGTTCGCGGATGATGCGCAAGACTTCTGTAATTCTCCTCAGCGCCGCCACCGGCGCGGCACTTACGCTGTTCGTGACCCAGCCGCGCGCCGTGCTGATGGGATCGAGCGCGCGCGCCGCGACGTCGGACACCTATCGCCAGCTCAATCTGTTCGGCGACGTGTTCGAACGGGTCCGCAGCGACTACGTCGAGAAGCCTGACGACAGCAAGCTCGTCGAATCCGCCATCAGCGGGATGCTGGCCGGCCTCGATCCGCATTCGAGCTATATGGACGCCAAGAGCTTCCGCGACATGCAGGTGCAGACCCGCGGCGAATTCGGCGGGCTCGGCATCGAAGTCACCATGGAAGACGGCCTGATCAAGGTGGTGTCGCCGATCGACGACACGCCGGCGTCCAAGGCCGGCATCATGGCCAACGACATCATCACCAATCTCGACGACGAAGCCGTGCAGGGCCTCACCCTCAATCAGGCCGTCGAGAAAATGCGCGGGCCGGTCAATACCAAGATCCGGCTGAAAATCATCCGCAAGGGTCAGGACAACCCGATCGACGTCACGCTGGTGCGCGACAACATCCGAGTCCGCTCGGTGCGCGCACGCACCGAAGGCGACGATATCGGCTATATCCGCATCACTACCTTTAATGAACAGACCACCGAAGGCCTGAAGCGGGAAATCGGCAACCTGACCACCCAGCTCGGCGACAAGCTGAAGGGCTTCGTCATCGACCTGCGCAACAATCCCGGCGGATTGCTGGAAGAGGCGGTCACGGTTTCCGACACCTTCCTCGAGCGCGGCGAGATCGTCTCCACCCGCGGCCGCAACGCCGAGGAAACCCAGCGCCGCGCCGCGCATCCGGGCGATCTGACCAAGGGCAAGCCGGTGATCGTTCTGATCAACGGCGGCTCGGCATCGGCTTCCGAAATCGTCGCCGGCGCGCTGCAGGATCACAAGCGCGCGACGCTGGTCGGCACGCGCTCGTTCGGCAAGGGCTCGGTGCAGACCATCATTCCGCTCGGCTCCGGCAACGGCGCGCTGCGTCTCACCACCGCGCGCTACTTCACGCCATCGGGCAAGTCGATCCAGGCCAAGGGCATCGTTCCCGATATCGAGGTGCTGCAGGACGTGCCCGACGAGCTGAAGGCGCGGACTGACACCAAGGGCGAAGCCTCGCTGCGCGGCCATCTGAAGTCCGAGGGCGACGAGAAGACCGGTTCGCAATCCTACGTGCCGCCGGACGCCAAGGACGACAAGGCCCTGAGGATGGCGGCCGATCTGCTGCACGGCATCAAGGTCAATGCGACGGCGACGGCGACCGGCGACAAGGCTGCGATCGACAAGCCTGCCAACAAGGTGGCGAACTGATCGAGTTCTGCTGATAGTTCTTGCAATAAGGGCGGCCTTCGGGCCGCCCTTATCGTTTGACGGTCCGGATACTTCACGGCGGAACCCGAAACAGGGCTTTGCGAGGCGGCCGCAAGCGCTGGCTCTGCCGCGGAATTGCCCCGCCGTGGTATCGTCGGCCCAGTTGATTCGGGGAGTTCCATGGCAGAGACGGCCGACGATCTGAGCACGCCGCTCGGACAGGAAACGGTGCGCCGCAAGCGCCGGTTTCGGCTGCCCTTTACCGGAATCCAGGCGCTTGCCGTGGTGCTCGGACTGTTTCTGGTTACCTTCGCTGGCTTTGCCATTTTCAACGATAACCCGTTCGGCGGCGAGCCGATCGCCCGCATCGCGCTGCGACAGGCGACACCTGCGGGGGAACAACCTGCCATGGCGCCCTCAGGCGCTCCCGAGCACGGCGCCAAATCCGCGGCCAAGCAGGCAGCATCGGGCGAGCAAAAGACCGTCACGATTATCGACGGCTCAAGCGGCGCGCGCCAGGACGTCGTGATCTCAGGCGGCGCTGCGGATAAGGCCGAGGCCGGCGCCGCGCCCGCCATGATGGCCGGCATCGATCAGCGCCTGCTCGAAAAATCACACTACGGCATGATCCCGGTGGTGTCAGATGGGTTGAAGTCTTTCACCGTCTACGCCGCCGAGGCCGACCGCGCCAAGGCTGCCAAGATGCCCGCAGTCGCCATCGTCATCGGCGGCCTCGGCGTCGGCGCTGCCAAGACCGCAGACGCCATCATGAAACTGCCGGCCGCGGTAACACTGGCGTTTACGCCCTATGGCTCGGATCCCGCCAAACTGGCCGAGCGGGCGCGCGCGCAACGCCATGAGATCCTGCTGCAGGTTCCAATGGAGCCGTTCGACTATCCCGACAACGACCCCGGCCCGCAGACCCTGCTCACGACGCTTTCGCCTGAACAGAATCTCGACAGGCTGTACTGGCACCTCAGCCGCTTCCAGGGCTATGCCGGGATCGCCAATTTCATGGGCGGGCGCTTCGTCGTCACCGATGCGGTGATGCAGCCGATCGTCCGCGAGGCCGCCAAGCGGGGGCTCGGCTATCTCGACGACGGCGCGGCGCCGCGCAGCGTCGCCCCCTCGCTGGCGGCGGGCCAGGCGATGCCTTTCGCCAGGGCCGATGTCTCAATCGACGCGGTCCCGACGTCGGTGGAAATCGACCGGGCGCTCGCAAAGCTGGAAACCCTGGCCAGGGAACGCGGGGTAGCAGTTGGCATCGCCTCGGCGCTGCCGATTTCGATCGAGCGGATTGGCGTCTGGATCAAGGCGCTCGAAAGCCATGGCATCATGCTCGTGCCATTGACAACCGCAATGCTGAAATCAAAATCCGGCTAGAGGCATGATCCCGAAAAGTGGGAACCGGTTTTCGGGTAAGATCATGCCCAAAGAAGATCTGGCGCTGCTCCGGATCCGTCAGGTCCCTCCGCCGGGCCAGCCGCGTGACCGCAAGAGGCATTAAGGGAATGGCGCGCTACGAAGACCTGCCCTACCGAACATGCGTCGGCATGATGCTGATCAACGCAGCCGGGCTGGTCTTCATCGGCCGCCGCGCCGGCGGCATCGAACATGTCGACGAATCCCATGTGTGGCAGATGCCGCAAGGCGGCGTCGACCCCGGCGAGGATACCTGGACAGCCGCGAAGCGCGAACTCTACGAGGAAACCAGCGTCCGCTCGGTCGAAAAGCTCGCCGAGGTCGCGGAATGGCTGATCTACGACATTCC